>JAFSNU010000131.1 GCA_017447325.1 Synergistaceae bacterium
ATTATTCTTCAATAAATCAATTATCGCGCCGATTAGCACCGGCTCATGAACTATTTCCATATTTAAAATTATTTAAATTTAAAATTAAAATTAATTTTTCTGCATTAAGTCCGCAAGCGTCACACTATCAAAGAAATTTCTTACAACTTTATGAAATTTCTTCCACATGGGCAGCGTCCGGCAATTATCACTCCTGCTGCAGCCGTCGCCGCCGCAGGTTAAACATGCAACCGGCGCAAGCTCCTCGCCCATTGCCGTTAAAATCTCGCTGATTTTATAATCTTTAGGCTCTCGATTTAATTTATAACCGCCGCCCTTGCCATGTTTCGCGTCAACTATATTTTTATCCGACAGCATGGCCAAGAGACGCTCGGCGTACTTCTGCGAGATCTCCTGCCGTGATGCAATATCTTTAAGAGCCGTAAAGCCCTCGCCCTGACATTCAGCCAGGTCAACCAAAAATCTTAATGCGTAGCGTCCGCGGGTTGAAATCATTTTTTAATTTAAATTTTATTAAACGCTTGCTCTAAGTCAGCAATAATATCGTCAATATGCTCAATGCCTATTGACAGCCTTATGGTCGCGCTCGTTATTCCGCAGGCTTTTAATTCCTGCTCGTTAAGCTGCGAATGCGTAGTCGACGCCGGATGAATTACCAACGACTTTACGTCAGCGACGTTTGCGAGAAGCGAAAATAATTCTAAGCTCTCAGTAAATTTCTTGGCTGCCTCGGCTCCGCCCTTAATATCAAACGTGAAAATCGACCCCGCACCGCGAGTTCCAAAATATTTATCATAAAGCTCTTTAGCTTTGCCTGTTGCAAGAGCCGGATGATTAACGCGCTCAACTTTGCTATTATTCTTTAAATACTCAACAACTTTTAAAGCGTTCTCAACATGACGCTCAACTCTCAGCGACAAAGTTTCCAGTCCCTGCAATAATATAAACGAGTTAAACGGCGAGATACAAGCGCCCTGATCGCGCATTAAAGTCACGCGCAGCTTGACTATATACGCGGCCTCTTTAGCTGCTTGAGTGAAAATTACTCCGTGATACGAATCATTAGGCTCAGACAACCCCGGGAACTTTCCGCTTGCCGCCCAGTCAAATTTTCCGCCGTCGATAATCACTCCGCCCATCACAGTGCCGTGTCCGCCGATAAATTTAGTCGCCGAATGCACAACTATATCCGCGCCGTGTTCGATCGGCCTTAATAAAAACGGCGTCGCAAAAGTGTTATCAACTACAAGCGGCAAATTATGCTTGTGCGCTGTCTCAGCTATTGCGTCAATGTCTATAACGTCGGAATTAGGATTGCCCAGCGTCTCGGCGTAAATTAATTTAGTATTAGGCTTTATAGCCCGTTCAAAATTTTCCGGCTCTGACGGATCGACAAAGCTTGTAGTAATTCCCTGCTCTGGCAAAGTGTGAGCAAATAAATTTACAGTCCCGCCGTATAAATTCGCCGCCGACACGACATGATCTCCGGCCTTCGCGATATTCTGCACCGCGTAAGTTATAGCCGCCGAGCCTGAAGCCGTAGCAAGAGCCGCAACACCGCCCTCGAGCGCAGCAATTCTCTTTTCAAAAACGTCGTTCGTCGGATTCATTAAACGCGTGTAAATATTTCCCTCTTCAGTCAGCGCAAATCTTCCCGCCGCAGTCTTAGAATCTTTAAACACGTATGAAGTCGTAGCGTATATCGGCACAGCACGAGAATCCGTTGCGGGGTCAGCCTGCTCCTGCCCGACGTGAAGCTGCAAAGTCTCGAACTTGTAATTTTTTTTGCTCATGATTTTATTTCACTCCCTGAAAAAATTTTATAGCATACTCAACAAGTAGCTATTAAATAATAAAATTTTTATCATGTCAAGCTTGAAAAATTTTGCGCTATAATAATTTCATCTAAATAAAACTTTAATAAAACTTTTTCAAGAATAAACTCAAAGTTTTTCAACTACATTTTCAACTACAAACAGGCGGCATAAATTTAATTATCACAATTAATTGCACTTGCGTTTACAAAAATAAACTTATCACAAAAATTTTTATGAAAATTTTTTTGAAGCTATAAACTTTTTAAAAAATTTTTCACGTAAACTCTCAACAAAAATTTCAAAATTTTTCACGCGAGGGCTTAACAAAAATTTCAAAAAAAATTTTAGAGCTTTAAAAATTTTCAAACAATAAATAAAGAGCGCCGCGAGTTTCAAAATTATCTTCATCTCGTGACGCTCTTTAAATTTTTTTAAAATACTTTTGCCTCTTGCAGCGCATTTAACGCAAGCTCAGGCCAATTTTTATTGCTCATCGGCGAGGCAGGACTGGGATGCAAAATTTTTATAATCTTCACGCGTTCAAACTCAGGCACAACTATTTTTTGTTCAGGCTCAAGATCAATCTCAAGATAAAAATCTTTCTGCTCAAATTTAAAATCTTCGCTGTCAATCTTGAAATAATTTTGCTCAAGCTTATAATCAGGCAAGCTGTCATAATTTATTAACGCTTCACGCGCCCGCTCATAAGCAAAATTTCCAATCCCGACTAAAAACTCAGGCTCAAAAATTTTCACGCACTCGCGCAGATATTCGTCGCATAATTTATAAAGCTCGCCGCGCTCACTCGCCTTTAATTTGTCAGGCGTAAAGTTCCGGCCGTCCTTAATAAATAATAAAGGGCAATAATTAATCACAAAATAATTTTCAAAAAATTTCTCAGGCTCGATAAAAATTTCTTTAAACAAGCCCCATAATCTTTTGCCGCTGACTTCAGACCGCTTGCAGTCAAAGCCCGTGATTTTATATTTATCATGCTCATGCTCCGGCTTATAAATTTTTGCGTTAATCTTCAGCCAGTCTTTAACTATATTTACTTCGCCGAACGGAACGCCCGTCTGCGCCATTCCCCAAGGCCCGGGGTTCATGCCCAAAAACAACGCGCGCTTCTTGTTCGCTCCAAATCTCTCGCAATAAATTTTATAAGGCTCGAGCGCGTAGTCTAAAACATTATAAATGGCGTCAAACTGCGTGATAAATTTTAAATTATTTAATTTATTACGCAGCTTTAACGCCGAGCTAATTAATAAATTATTTATATTAATTAAACTTCCCATAATTTATAAACAGGCTCAATGCAAGCCTCGCGAGCTTGAAAATGCTCCAGACTATTCAAGAATTGCGCCCTTGTCAGCCGAGCTCACGAGCTTCGCATAACGTGATAAATATCCGGTCTTAATCTTAGGCTCAGGACACTTCCAAGCCGCTTTGCGTTTAGCTAACTCCTGCTCGTCAACTTTTAATTCAATCTTACAATTATTAATATCGATTGCGATAATATCGCCCTCGTGAACTAACGCGATAGTTCCGCCGGACGCAGCTTCAGGACTTACATGGCCTATAGACGCGCCGCGCGTAGCTCCGGAAAATCTTCCGTCCGTGATAAGCGCGACACTCTCGCCAAGTCCCATTCCGCAGATTGCAGACGTGGGATTAAGCATCTCGCGCATTCCCGGGCCGCCCTTCGGTCCTTCGTATCTAATAACTACAACGTCGCCGGATTTAATTTTATGACCAAAGATCGCCGCGATAGCCTCGTCTTCCGAATCAAAAACTCTCGCCGGGCCCTCGTGCGTCATCATCTCGGGCGCAACCGCCGAACGTTTAACGACGCAGCCGTCAGGAGCTAAATTGCCCTTTAATACTGCGATGCCGCCGGTCTCAGAGTAAGGATTATTAATCGGCCTGATAATTTCAGGATTTAAATTCTTCACTCCCTCTAAATTCTCGCGGACAGTCTTGCCCGTCGCCGTGATTAAATCTAAATCTAACAGATCTTTTTTAGCAAGCTCGGTCATCACGGCATAAACTCCTCCGGCCAAGTCCAAATCTTCCATGAACGTATCTCCAGCCGGAGCAAGATGACATAAATTAGGCGTCTGCGAGCTTATATTATTAGCTTTATTTAAATCAATTTCAACTCCGGCCTCGTGAGCTATCGCCGGTAAATGGAGCATTGTATTAGTCGAGCATCCCAAAGCCATATCGACAGTCTCAGCATTTTTAAACGCGCTCGCCGTCATAATATCTCTTGGCCTGATATTTTTCTCGACAAGCTCCATTATCTTCATGCCCGTGTGCTTCGCTAATCTAATTCTCGCAGAGTACGGCGCAGGTATCGTTCCGTTGCCGCGCAGTGACATGCCGATTGCTTCAGTTAAACAGTTCATAGAGTTTGCCGTGTACATTCCCGAGCAAGAGCCGCAGCTCGGACAGGCGTTCTCTGTATAATCTTCAACGCCCGCCTCGTCGAGTTTGCCCGCGTGATACGCTCCGACGGCCTCGAACATGTGGCTTAAACAAGTCCGCCGCCCGTCCTTTAATCTTCCCGCAAGCATAGGTCCGCCCGCGCAAAATATAGCCGGGATATTTAAACGCGCCGCAGCCATTAATAACCCCGGGACGTTTTTATCGCAATTCGGGATCATGACAAGACCGTCGAACTGATGCGCCATTGCCATAGCTTCAGTCGAGTCCGCTATTAATTCACGCGACACAAGCGAGTATTTCATTCCGACGTGTCCCATTGCGATTCCGTCGCAGACCGCAATAGCAGGAAACATGATCGGCGTTCCGCCGGCCGCGCGTATTCCGTCCTTCACTGCCTGAGTGATTTTGTCCAAGTGCATATGCCCCGGGACGACTTCACTAAACGAGCTTACAACTCCGATTAACGGCCGCTCTATCTCTTCTTTCGTGAAGCCTAACGCATAAAGCAAACTCAAATTCGGCGCCTTATCAACGCCTTTCTTTATATTATCCGATAACATAATTTTAATTAATTAATATAACAGGGGACAAGTTAAACTTTTTTCCCCCGTTAATCTCCTTTCAGATCAGATTTCTTAATAAAATTTAAATTAATTCGACGCGCTGTCCAAATTCTTATCGCCGGACGTGCCGCCCTCGTCGCGCCAGAGCATTTGCTCGCGTAATTGCTTGCCGACGATTTCCATTTGATGCTTTGCTAAATTATCGCGCTTAGAATTAAAGAAAGTGCGTCCGTTTTTATTCTCCGCGATCCATTTACCCGCAAAGCTGCCGTCCTGAATGTCAGCGAGAACAGCGCGCATGTTAGCTTTAATCTGATCATGAGGCAGCACTCTCGGCCCTGAGACATACTCGCCAAACTCAGCCGTGTCTGAAATCGAGTAATTCATCGCAGCGATGCCGCCCTTATTAATTAAATCTACAATTAATTTCATCTCATGAATGCACTCGAAATAAGCATTTTCAGGCTCGTAACCCGCTTCAACCAAAACTTCAAAGCCGCACTGCATTAAATCAACAACGCCGCCGCAAAGCACAGTCTGCTCGCCGAATAAATCAGTTTCAGTCTCGTCGTGCATGGTCGTCTGCATAATGCCGGCTCTTGCTCCGCCGATTCCTGCAATATAAGCCAGAGCAATATCAAGGCATTTGCCTGAAGCATCTTGCTCCACTGCGACCAAGCAAGGCACGCCCTTGCCGTTCACGTACGTTCCGCGCACCGTGTGACCCGGGCCTTTCGGCGCGGCCATAAAGACGTCAACTCCCGCCGGCGGAACAATGCGCTTGTATCTAATATTAAATCCGTGAGCAAATGCAATAGCGTTGCCCTCGCTCAAGTTCGGAGCTATATCAGCTTTATAAACATCGGCCTGAACTTCGTCGTTAATTAAAATCATAATAATATCAGCTTGCTTTGCCGCCTCTGCAACGCTGAAGACTTTAAATCCGTCTGCCTCAGCCTTAGGCCATGACTTGCCGCCCTTTCTCAAGCCGACTATAACATCGCAGCCCGAGTCTCTTAAATTTAACGCGTGCGCGTGACCCTGAGAGCCGTAGCCGATTATCGCTATTTTCTTTCCGGTGAGCTTGCCTAAGTCGCAGTCCTTCTCGTAATACATCTTTGCCATAAATAAAAACTCCTTTGCTAACAAAATAAAATTTAATTTATCTTAAATTAAAAAATTAAATTTCAGTATAGCATAAAAAATTTTTGCTTAATTTAAATTTAATTTTGCAATGCTCGCTAAAAATTCCTGTTCGGTCATATTTGCCCGCGCTGCGGCTGCGCTTAACGATAAAATTCCGTCATCAACTAAACCTGCAAGCGTCATTAATTGCCCCTCTGCTTTGCCCTGCTTTAGGCCTCGTTTCTCGCCGATCTCTTCTCTGTCTTTCAACGCGGCATTATAGAATTTTTTCTCAACTTTCCAGTCAAGATAATTGCTCAATAAATTCGGGTCTTTCGTAAATTCACGCTCAAGCTCCATGAATTTCTTTATCCTCGCGTCCTGTTCAGCTAAAGCTTGCATGTCCTGCTCTCCTCCAATGCTTCCAAAATAATATAAAACTCTCTCGAGACCAGTTGCAGGCCAGGATTTTTCTTTGCGCTTAAACTCAGCTTTTAATTTCGGAATTTCTATAAAATGAAATTCCATGCCTCTAATATGCCAAGAATTATTTTCAACGTTCAATAATCGATGCAGCGAATACCAGTTCGAACTGTCATTAAAAATATTAAAATTCGCAAGAACTATACATATAACTTGAACGTCAGAATAACTTTCCCCCTCGCTTGTCGCTTTAATATAACTCTTTGACACATAATAAAGCATACGCGGCAGCAAATTTTTATCCTGCGCAACTTGAACTTCAACATGAAAAATCCTTTTGTCCTCTGTTAAAGCGATAACGTCGAACCTCGGCAGCTTCTCATGCTGATTATACGCCACGGCCTCGCGGTCAGCATAATTTAAATCTATAATAGGCTTAATCCGTTCTGCGTTCTTGGGCGTGTTGTCCAAAACGTCGTTCAAAAACGAAATTAATAAATCTTTATAATCCGGATTAGCGAATACAAATTTAAAAAATCTGTCGCTGAGCCTGTTAAAATTTTTAAGCAACGCTTTATTATCCATGCTCATAATTATTTGTCATTATATAATAAAATAAAATTTAAAATTTAATTTATATTTTAATTTTAAACAGGAGGATTATTAAACATGAGCGAGCCGAAAGTTCCGGACATGAGCATGTATTTAAAAGATACTTTTATTCCAAAATTTTTTAAAGTCAGGCAAAAATTTGCGAGGCCGAGCATTAAGTCTGAGGACTTGCCGCAAATTATTTTTGATTTATTAAATCAGCCTAAATTTTCAGAGCGGGTAAAAGCTGGAATGCGAATTGCAATAACAGCCGGCTCGCGGGGCATTGCGAATAATAATATTACAACTAAAGCCATAGCGGACTGGGTTAAATCTAAAGGAGCGAAGCCGTTTATAGTTCCGGCGATGGGAAGTCACGGAGGCGCGACCGCCGAAGGCCAGGCTCAGGTCTTGGCAAGCTACGGCATCACTGAGCAAGCCATGGGCTGCCCGATTATTTCGTCAATGCAGACAGTTAAAATCGGCCAGACTGACGAAGAGCATCCGCGTGACGTCTTTATCGACAAAAATGCTTACGAAGCCGACGGAATTATTTTAGGCTGCCGCATTAAACCGCACACGGCTTTTCGCGGCGAGTACGAGAGCGGACTAATGAAGATGATGGCGATAGGCCTCGGCAAGCAGTACGGAGCTGAAGCTTGCCACGAGCAGGGATTTAAAAATATGGCGCGCAACGTGCCTTTATTCGGCAAGTGCATAATTAAAAATTCTAAAATATTATTCGGAGTTCCGACTATAGAGAATGCTTATGACGAGACTTGTAAAATCGTTGCAGTAGCAGCCGAGGACATAGAGCGCGAAGAGCCGAAGTTATTGCGCGAGGCTTTCAGCTATATGCCGAAAATTTTAGTTGACTCGTGCGACGTGTTAATCGTCGATGCAATAGGCAAGAATTTCAGCGGCGACGGAATGGATCCAAACATAACAGGCACGTTTTGCACGCCTTACGCGACAGGCGGCATTGACGCTCAGCGCGTGGCAGTGTTAAGCGTCAGCCCTGAGTCTCACGGCAACGGAATAGGCCTCGGCTACGCGAGCGCAACTACAGCTCGAGTTTATAATCAGCTTGATTTAGCTTCAATGTATCCTAACGCGATAACCTGCACTGTCCTCGGCGGCGTGAGAATTCCTATAGTCTTACGCAACGACAAAGAGTGCATCCAGTGCTGCATTAAAAGCTGCAACGAGATTAATAAATCTAATCCAAGAATAGTTAGAATTCCGAACAGCCTGCACCTCGAGCATATCATGCTCAGCGAGGCGTATCTTGACGAGGCGAAAAAAATTTCAGGCCTTGAGATAATCTCGCAGCCTGAAGAATTAAATTTTAACGAGCTTGATAATTTATTTTAATTAAGCTTTAAGCTAAATTAATTTTATACTAAAAACACTTTTTAATTGCTCTAGCCTCCCCTGTAAGGTTGAGAGAGTACGGGCATGTACTCTCGAGGGATGAAAGACCTGAATGGTCTTGAATTCGCGCCCTGCAAGGAGCCTCGAAGAGGTCGGAGGGGTGAAGCACCCCCCTGTCACTGTGTGACATCCCCCCTTACAGGGGGGACGAGAGATATTATTAATTTTAAAGTGCTTTTACTATAAATACAAAT
>JAFSNU010000014.1 GCA_017447325.1 Synergistaceae bacterium
TAATAATTTAAAAATCTGGGGAATGTACGGCCCTAAGACCGAGAAAATTTTAAATAATAAAGCGGTCTGGAGTTACGAAGAATTAAAGTTAATGGGATTTCTTGAAGTCCTGCCGGCTATTCCAAGAATTTTAAGATTAAGGCGTAATATAATAAAAGAAATTTTGAAAAATAATTCGGACTGTGTTGTATTAATTGACTGTCCTGATTTTAATTTATTATTAGCAAGCGGTCTGCGCAAGGCCGGATTTAAAAATAAAATTATCTCGCTGATACCGCCGACGGTGTGGGCTTGGCGTTCAGGACGGGTTAAGAATTTAAAGCGCGATTTTGATTTATGTTTGCCTTTATTTAAATTTGAGCATGAATTTTTAATTGCGCATAACGCAAAATCTTTGTGGGCGGCGCATCCGTTAGTCGGCAGCATTAAAAATTTTCAAGCCGCGTTTAAGCCTGATAATTTATTAAAAAAATTTGGGGATAATAATAAATTAATCGCGTTAATGCCCGGCAGCAGACGCTATGACATTAAATTTCATTTAGATACTTTAATTAAAACTGCAAAAATTTTAAAGGCTGATAATTATTTGCCGGTGTTCTCGATTGCGCCTGGCTTGTCTCCGAACTTGGCCGAAGAATTAAGAACGCGCGTGCGTGAAGCTGAATTTGAATACTGGGACGGCGAGGGACGCGAATTAATGAGCATTGCGCAGGCCGTCGCCGGAGTATCCGGCACTGTAGCGGTCGAGGCAATGTTATTAAAAAAATTTATGGCAGTTATATATAATTTAAATAAATTCACGTATTTTATATTAAAGCGTTTAGTCAAGGCAAAATATATTTCGACGCCTAATTACATGACTGAACGCCAAATCTTTCCGGAATTATTATGCGGTGACGCAAATCCCGAGCGTATTATCAACGAGCTTTATAATTATTTAAATAATAAAGATATAAAGCTTGATATAGATAATAGCCTTGAGCGTGCGAAGTTTAACATGGGAGAAATAAACGCTGCGGAATTTTGGGCGCAGTGCGTGATGAATTTAATTTAAATTTAAAAATTTTAATTATTTAACTGGAGATGTTAATAATGGATTTAAAACTTGAAAAAATTTTTAAAACACGGCTTAATAATTTTAGAGAATTATTAGCAAATAAAAAGCTTGACGCGTTTATATTATTTGTATTTGAAGGATTTAATACTGAGAACTGTCATTATATATCGGGCTTTCGCGGCAGCAGCGCAGCTTTAATTATAAAATCTGACGAGGCCGTATTAATAACTGACGGAAGATATTTGACGCAGTCCAAAGAGCAGACTTTAAGCGAGTATAAAATTATAATTCAGTCGGAAGTGTCTTTAGCGAAATTTGTGATTAATTATTTAAAAGATTTAAAATTAAAAAATATCGGCTATGAGGCTGACAAAATTTCTCACAGATTATTTGAGAGCGCGTTTAAAGATAATAATTTAAATTTTGTTGATGCAGGCGATTTGATTTTAAGTTTAAGGCGGACTAAAGATGTTTATGAAGTTGACGCGATAAAAGAGGCTGCGCGTATTGGCCGCGAGGCTTACGGCAGAACGCTCGAGAGCATAAAATCAAATATATTTGAGATAAGCGAGAGCGAGTTTGACGTAAGATTATTCAGCGAGATCAAGCGCATGGGAGCGGAGCGCGGCTGGGCCGGCCATGATTTTATAGTTGCGTCTGGATTAAACAGCGCGATGTGCCACGCGAGGGCGACGCAGAAGAAATTTGAAGACGGCGATATTGTCACGGTTGATTACGGCGCGATGATACGCGGCTACATGAGCGATATAACGCGCAACTTTGCCGTTAGAAAATTTAAAGATGATAAAGTAATTGAGATTAATAATATTTTATTAAACGCGCATAAAATAGCGGCGAAAGCTTTACGGCCCGGGATAAGCGGCAAAGACGTTGATACTATAGCGCGGAAAATTATTGAAGATGCTGGTTATGGTAAATATTTCATGCACGGACTCGGCCACGGCTTAGGCCTTGAGATTCACGAGTCGCCGAGATTGTCGCAAAGCTCGCGCGATATTTTGCAAGCCGGAGACGTCGTGACTGTCGAGCCTGGAATTTATATCGAGGGCTGGGGCGGAATGCGCATTGAAGACGATTATTTAATAACTCAAGACGGCGCGGAGTGCTTGACAGTGAACGATAATCAGGCGATTAATATTATTTAAAATAAATTAATTTAAAAGGCGGTTGAAAAAATTGAAAAATTATGATAGGCTTAGAGCAGAGCAGAGCTATTACTGCGCCCTGCTGTGATTAAATTATCAAGCGAGTTAGATAAATTTCTAAATAAAATAAATAATCACGAAAATTTTGCGTTATTAAGATTAGGTGACGGCGAACGTTCTATTATGACCTGTCAAGCCGTTAAAGCTCAAGAGGGCTGGCAGTCTCCAAATTCTAAAACTTTATTAGGCCTTGCGCTTGAGAACACGTTAAAATTAAATGACGCAAATGTTTATTACGGAATTTCGTGTCCTTGCTGCGACAGGGCGGCCTATTACTGGTACTCGTCAAGAATTGAAAATAAAAATATCACGTTCGCTAATTTATTTGTGAATAAAAATTACAGAAGATTTATAGCCGAGTTTGAGAAGATAACGCGCGACGCGGTCGTAATTGCAAATTATAAGGGCAAAGATAATAAAATCGGCAATTTAAATATTTTAA
>JAFSNU010000132.1 GCA_017447325.1 Synergistaceae bacterium
AAATTAAATTTTAATTTTAATTTTAATTTAAAAAATTTAAATTATAATTTATTCGCACCTCTCGAACTCTCAGCTGCTTTTAACACAGCATCTAAATCTCCGCCGCCGGATGCCTCGACCGCAGCGCAGACAGTGCCCTCGACCAACGGAGCGTCCGCTATCTTGACTTTAATGCTGTTTAAAGTCTCGTCCTCGTTGTCGAGCAATAAATCTATTGCAGTCTCCGCGCTCATGACGCCGCTGCCCATGTCCGCCAAGACTACAACGCCGCCGTTATCAGCATTTTTATTGGCGTGAGAAATTGCGTTCATGATCTTTTCAACGTCAGTGCCGATAGATTTATCTTCGTCGTCGAGGCCGCCCGCTGCGATAATTTTATCTTCCCAGTCATGCGCCATCTCAAGCACAAGATCGCGCACGCCATCTGCTATCTTCCAACTGTGAGATACTATTACTATTCCTGTCATTTTAAATTTTACGCCTTGCCTTTTAAATAATCTAATATTGCTTCAAGTGTAAAAGTTGAAGAAGTCGCGCCCGGGTCCTGATGGCCTATGCTGCGCTCGCCTAAATAACTTGCGCGGCCTTTCGTAGCGATTATAGTTTTAGTATATTCTACTCCTTCGCGGGCTGCTTTAATTGCAGCCTCAAGCGCATTAATTAAGCTTGCGTTATTGTCTAATTCATGAGCGTAAGCTTCGCGCGCGGGGATTATCGCGTCGAGCATCGTCTTCTCGCCCTTAACAGCCTTGCCGCGTTTTTGAATGCCGGCAATAGCCGCGTCAAGAGCTGCTAAAAAGTCTTGGGCATTAAGCTCTGTCTTGCCGGATAAAACTTTCGCCGCTTCCATGTAAGCAGTGCCGTATAAAGGTCCGGACGCTCCGCCGACCGTCGATAACAAAGTCATGCCGGCCTTCTTTAACGACACGCCGATGTCCTGCTCGTCCTTATTAACTTTCTCAAGCACTGCCGTGAAGCCGCGCGATAAATTAATTCCGTGGTCTGAGTCGCCGATCTCGCGGTCAAGCTCGGTCAAAAAATCTTTGTTAGCTATAATCTTGCTGGCTATATCGCTCAAGCATTCGTAAACTGCCATTAATAAAAATCTCCTTGCGAAAATTTTAAATTTATATTCTTAATTATACTTATTATATATTATTTTATATATTATTAATTTTATTTGTTATACTGAATTAAAATTTAAATTTTAATAAAATTTTGAGGCCATGAGATTTTTAAATAATAAAGATTTTAATTATAAAGATTTACAGAATATTTTGCCGGAAGATCTGCCGGAGCTCGCGGGCGAAGTCAGACAGGAAATTATTAAAGTCGTCACGCAGAACGGCGGACACTTGGGCTCGTCTTTGGGCGCGGTCGATTTAATTATTGCTATGTTAAAATGCTTTGATCCGGTTCAAGATCGAATTATTTTTGACGTTGGACATCAGTCTTATGCTTATAAAATTTTGACGGACAGATTTAATAGATTTGAGAGCTTGAGACTAAAGGACGGTATAGCAGGCTTCCCGAGAGTAAACGAAAGTCCCTGCGATCATTTTAATACCGGTCACAGCAGCACGTCTATTTCAGCTGCGCTGGGCTATGCTAAAGCCCGGGACTTGTTGGGCGAGAAGCGCGAGGTCATAGCGTTTATCGGTGACGCTGCGTTAATCAACGGCCTTGCACTCGAGGCTTTAAATTATGTCCGCGAGACTAAGACTAAATTAATTATAGTTTTAAATGATAATAAGCATTCGATAAGCAATCGCGTCGGCGGGTTCTCGACGATGCTCGCGAGATTAAGCGCAAATAAAAATTATAATAAACTTAAAGCCGCGATTAAAGAGTACACGAGCGAGGGTGTGCAGAAGAAGCTCGAGGCAGTGCGCGACCAGATTAAAAATTTAGTCAAGCCTGAGAACATGTTCGACGACTTAGATATAAATTACTGGGGACCTTTTGACGGACATGATATAAATTCCTGCGAGACAATTTTTGAACTTGCTAAAAATTATGACCGGCCTGTATTATTGCATTTCATGACGCAGAAGGGCAAAGGACTTAAAGAGGCGGAGCAAGACCCGACTAAATATCATCAGGTCGCTCCGGCAAGTTCTAATAAAGCCGCAACTAAAAGCTGGAGCGAGGCCGCGTCTTCGATAGTCGAAGATTTGGCCGCAAATAATTCAAAAATAGTTTGCTTTACAGCTGCGATGTCAACGGGCGTTAAGCTTGAAAATTTTCGAAAAATTTTTCCCGAAAGATTTTTTGACGTCGGCATAGCTGAGAGCCATATGCTGACGATGGCGGCGGGAATGGCGGCGGGCGGATTAAAGCCTTGGGTGTTTATCTATTCAACGTTCTTGCAGCGCGCAATGGATCAGTTAATGCATGATATTGCTCTGCAAAATCTGCCGGTTGTCCTGATGATAGACCGTGCGGGATTAGTAGGCTCTGACGGCGACACTCACCAGGGATTATTGGACGTGTCATGGGGACGTGCTGTGCCGAATTTAAAAATTTATTCGCCTTGCGACTATAATTCTTTAAATGCTGTGATAAATCACGCGGCAAAATGCACTTCGCCGATCATGATCAGATACCCGCGAGGAAATTTGCCGGAGAGAGCTGTATATAAAGACCCGGATTTTAATTTTAACGCGGTAAATAATATAGCTGAAGGTTTTGAATGGGCTTTATTAGGCCATGGCGTGACGACGCATTTATTATTAGAAGTTCGGGACGAGGCCGCAAAATTAAATTTGCCCGTCCCTGCCGTGTATGATTTGTTGAGACTAAAGCCGCTTGACGATGACGCGTTAAATAATATATTTAGTAAATTTAAATTAGTTGTGACGGCTGAAGAGAATTATTTATCCGGCGGGATAGGCGAGGCCATAGCCGCGAAGACTGCCGGGCTTGATGTTAACTTTAAGTTAAAGTTAAAGAGCTTCGGCGTGCCTGACGTTTGCGTCGCTCATGCTCTGCCTGAGGAGCAGCGCGAAACATTCGGCCTGACTGTTAATAATATTATTAATACTTGCAGAAAAATTTTATAGTTAAGCATGAAATAAGTAAGAATGAAAGTTAAAGAGCGTTTGGATAAAATTATCGTTGACTTAGGCCTTGCTGAGAACAGGTCGAGGGCGCAGGCGTTAATCATGGCCGGCAAAGTTAGATTTAAAGATCAAGTTGTGACAAAGTCAGGGACTTTAATAGATTTAAATTTTATAAATTTAATTCAAGTTGAGAATGTAATTAACTGGGCGAGCCGGGGCGCGCATAAATTATTAAAGGCATTTAGCGAGTTTAAGCTTGATGTTAATAATAAAATCTTCGTTGATATAGGCGCATCGACGGG
>JAFSNU010000133.1 GCA_017447325.1 Synergistaceae bacterium
ACATTCAAAATGGGCGAACATTAAACACCGCAAGGCGGCTCAGGATGCAAAGCGCGGAAATTTATTCCAGAAGTTAGTCAGAGCGATTATCATAGCGGCCAAAGAGGGCGGCGGCGACCCGGGCATGAACATGCGTTTAAAGACCGCTATTGAACGTGCAAAGGCCGTGAGCGTTCCGGCGGATAATATCACGCGTGCAATCAAGCGCGGCACTGGCGAGCTGGGCGACGTCACGTATGACGAATTGACTTACGAGGCTTACGGGCCGTCGGGAATTGCCGTGTTAGTTAATGTATTAACTGATAATCGCAACAGGACGACGCCGGAGATCAGAGCTTTGTTATCGCGCAACGGCGGACAGATGGGCGAGTCCGGCAGCGTCGCTTGGATGTTTGATAGAAAGGGCGTTATTGAAGTTAAGGGCAAGGGAATTGATGAGGACGAGTTAATGTCATGCGGACTTGATAACGGCATGAGCGACATGGAACCCATGGGTGACGGCGAGGGCTTTACGCTGTACTGCGAGCCGGGCGATCTTGATAATCTGCAGAAGGCTTTGGAAGAGGCCAAATATGTTGTCGATAACGCTGAAGTCAGCATGATCGCGAAGACGCCGGTCGAAGTGACGGACGTCGAGGGCGCAAGAAAAGTCATGAAGTTAATCGACGCGCTTGAAGAGCATGACGACGTTCAAAATGTTTATAGTAATTTAGACTTGAGCGACGAGATCGCGGCGCAGCTTGATTAATTTATTGTATTTATAATAGTAGAAGTTTGAATATTTGCTTAGGCATTGACCCGGGGCTTGCCCGTCTTGGCTGGGGCGTTGTCGCGCAGGAAGGTTATAGACTGCGTGCGTTATGCTACGGCTGCATCGAGACGAGCCCCAAAATTTTATTCAGTCAAAGGCTGCTTGAAATTTATAATAGCTTAAATAATATTTATTTAAATTTGGAGCAAGAGCCGGACTTTATGTCGATTGAAAGATTATTTTTCGGCAAGAATGTTAAAACGGCGGAATTTGTCTGGCAGGCGCGGGGCGTTGTGATGCTGTGGGCGGCTCAGAAAAATTTAAATATAATCGAGCCCGAGCCAAATCAAATTAAATTAGCCTTATGCGGGACGGGCGGAGCGGACAAGCAGCAAGTTCAGCGCATGGTGCAGAGATTTTTGAATTTGGACGAAGTGCCGAAGCCTGACGACACGGCGGACGCTTTAGCCGCAGCTGTAGCTGGATTAGCTTATGACGGAGCGCACACTTAGCAAATCTCGTTGCTTTAATTGTCGCCCCTGTAAGGATTAAATGCCTAAATGGCATTTAAATCGCGGCCCGCAATGCGGAGTTATAAATAAATATTATAAATAAATTATAAATAAATGTTAAGAATTTTAACCGGCGAAGTTTTAGATATCAGCGAAAATTATATTGTGCTTGATGTGAACGGCTTGGGCTTTGAGATTTTATGTTCGCAGAGCGCGTTAAATTTATGTGAGCTTAATAAACGCGTGCGGCTTGTTGTTTATTTACAAATATCTGAGGCCGGAGCGTCTTTGTTTGGATTTGATAGTGAACGCGAGCGCAAAATATTTTTGAAAATTATTAGCATAAAGGGCATCGGCGGGAAGTCCGCAATGGCCGTGCTGTCAACTTTAAATATTAACGAGATTTTAAACGCTGTAGCAAGTTCTGACGCGTTAGCATTTACGCGAGTGCCGGGCATTGGCCGCAAGACTGCCGAGAGATTATGTTTCGAGCTTAAAAATATTTTGAAAGATGATTTAATTATTAATATTAATACTGAAGATGTTAATAATAATAAGGCCGGAGCTGTAAGCACTGTGAGCGATGCGCTAATCTCGCTTGGATTTTCGCAGGCTGATATTGCCGGAGCGTTTAAGTTATTGAGAGCGGCGCGGGGCGATGAGTTTAATAATTTGAGCGAAGAGGATTTATTAAGGCTTGCGCTGAAAGAGTTAAATAAATTTTAGAGCATGAGCAAAAAATTTGAAAATAATAATATAGAGCAAACGCCGCAAAGATTCTTTAATATGCCGGAGCGCGAGCAGGATTTAAATATCAGGCCGAAAGCTTTAAACGAGTTTATCGGTCAGGAGCGTCTGCGGGAGAAATTAAAGATTTATATTGACGCGGCGAAAGGCCGGGGCGAGCCTTTGGATCATATATTATTTTACGG
>JAFSNU010000134.1 GCA_017447325.1 Synergistaceae bacterium
AATAAGTGATGCGCACGCTCGCCCAGCGGCTTGCCTAAATAATCTTTGTAGCATTGCGTTATAGACGGGTTCTCATGCGAGAATCTAATCGCAGATTTCTTGTCGATGTCCCAAAGAATCATTCCGCGCGACTCGCCGAGCTCTTCGCCGTCATGGATAGGCTGGCCGCCGCCGCCCGCGCATCCCGTCGGACAGGCCATCATCTCGACAAAGTCATATTTAACTTCGCCTTTAGAAATAGCCTCGCATAATTGCCTAATATTTCCTAAGCCATGAGCGACTGCAATTCTTAAAGTCTTGCCGGCGATCTCGAAAGTCGCCTCACGCCACTTGCCCTTATAGCCTCTAACGTCTTTGAACGCGTCCGGATCAGAGTTCTTGCCCATGATTAAATAATACGCGCTTCTTAAAGCCGCTTCCATAACGCCGCCGGTCGTGCCGAAGATATGTCCCGCGCCGGTCGCAGTGCCTAAAGGCTGGTCAAACTCTTCTTCGTCCAATAATTTTACGTTAATATTCTCAGACTTAATTAATCTCACCATTTCACGCACTGTTAAAACAACGTCAACGTCGCGCGTTCCTGTGCTGTTCATTACAGACACGTCGCACTCGTATTTCTTAGCAGTGCAGGGCATGAACGAGACTAAATAAATTCTCTCAGGCTCAACGTTTAAAATCTCAGCGTACCAGGATTTTAAAATTGCTCCGAACATCTGCTGCGGCGACTTAGCACTCGAGAGATGCGGAACTAAATTCGGGTACTCCATTTTGACGAAGCGCACCCAGCCCGGGCAGCAAGACGTGAACATCGGCCACTTCTCTTTGTCATAATTTTTAAATTTCTCGACGAACTCGCTGCCTTCTTCCATTATAGTTAAGTCAGCCGAAAAGTCCGTATCAAATACGTAATTAAATCCGACTTGTCTTAAAGCAGCCACTAAACGCTTGGCCGTCGCCTGCTCGTGAGTTAAGCCTAATTGCTCGCCCCATGAAGTGCGGACAGCCGGAGCAACGCTCGCGACAACGATTTTATTTTCATCAGCCAACGCGCGTAAAACTTTCGCCGTGTCGTCACGCTCATATAATGCGCCGACCGGGCAATGCGTAATACACTGGCCGCAGACCGTGCATTTAGCCTCAGTGATTTTCTTATTGCCCGAGCAGTCAACCGTAGTTCTTGAACCAGTCTTCGAGACATCCCAAACGTTCATGTTCTGAACTTTGTCGCAGATCTGAATGCAGCGCATGCACTTAATGCACTTCTGCGCGTTGCGAATTAACGGGAAGTCTGTATTCCATTCGAAAGCCGGCAAATCTTCATGATACGGGAAATGCAAAACGCCCAAGTCATTAGCGACGCTCTGCAAGGCGCAGTTGCCGCTCCTCACGCACTCGGCGCATCTCGCGTTATGCTGAGACAAAATTAATTCTACATTAGTCTTGCGGGCCTGTCTGACTTTCGGTGAATTAGTGTAAATCACCATGCCGTCTTCTGCAATCGTGTTGCACGACGCGACAAGCTTTTCAAGCCCCTCGATCTCGACAACGCAGACTCTGCACGCGCCGATCTCGTTAATATCTTTTAAATAACATAAATGCGGAATGTCTATATTATTTAACTTCGCCGCTTCCAAAATAGTCGTCCCGGCAGGAACCTGAAGCGATTTATTATTTATTTTAATATTTATCATCTTCTCTACCATTTCAGTTCGCGGCCTCCTTTAAACACACCAAATCCAAAGTGATCGCAGCGCAGGCAGCGTCCGGCCTCCTGCATTGCCTCTTCATGGCTCATGCCGCACTCGCACTTCTTAAAGTCTTTAACGCGCTCTGCAACAGGTCTCTCGCGCATATTAACGCGTCCGCACGCCGTCTTATTATGAGGCACAGGATCAGGAATATCGACATTAAGCTCAATCGGATGATGATAGCCCAGATACTCGTCAATATTAGCCGCCGCGACTTTGCCCGCTGCGATTGCTCTAATAACAGTCGCCGGTCCGGTCACGCAGTCTCCGCCGGCAAAAATTCCGGGCATTCCGCCGATCTCCTCGTTCTCGAATGCGTCGATATTGCCCCATTTAATAGACACGCCCTCTTTTTCAAATGCGCGTGACTCGATGCCCTGACCTATAGCAACGATTAATAAATCGCACGGCAGTCTTATCGGATCGACAGACGCGTTTTTCGGCGCGGGACGTCCGCCCTTCACAAGGCTTATCATCTGCTGCTTAATCCAGAACGCTTTAATTTTATTATCGTCGCCGACTTCGACTTTTAACGGCGCGGCCAGCTCGTAAATCTCGCAGCCCTCGACTTCAGTCGCGTCAACTTCCTCGCGGAGAGCCGTCATGTCGTCCTTGCGTCTTCTATAGGCAAGCGTAACGCTCTTTGCGTTAAGTCTTAAAGACGATCTCGCGCAGTCCATAGCAACGTTTCCGCCGCCGACAACGATTACATTCTTGCCGGTTAAATCCGGATAATTATCGTCGCCGATCTGTCTTAAAAACGCTACAGCCGACATAACACCGTCCGCGTTCTCTCCCTCGATCTTTAAAGACTTGTCTGTATGCGCTCCGATTGCGATATAAACCGCGTCAAATTTTTTGCGCAGACTTTCAAGCGTGTTATCGCCGCTGCCGATCGAAATTTCAGTATGAACTTTAATATCTCCGGCAGTCAATAAAGTTTTAATCTCAGCGTCCAAAGCCTCTCTGGGAAGTCTATACGCCGGAATTCCGTAGCGCAGCATTCCGCCGAGCTGCTTGCGCTGTTCAAAAATCTCGACGCTATGTCCCATTAAAGCTAAATAATACGCAGCTGAAATTCCGCTCGGGCCGCCGCCGACAATCGCAACGCGCTTGCCTGTCTTAGGCGCGGGCTTCTCGCCGTCCTTAAACACCGGCACTTCTCCCGCGTGATCGACCGCATATAATTTCATGCCGCGAATATTAACGCTGTCGTCGATCATGTTGCGTCTGCAGCGTCTTTCGCACGGATGCTCGCAGACCATTGCGCACACAACCGGGAACGGATTATCTTTGCGAATTAATCTAACAGCATCTGCATAACGGCCTTCTGCTACTAAAGCGATATAGCCCGGGATGTCAACGTGAGCGGGGCAGAGCGACACGCACGGCACAGGCTGTGAAAGCGCAGCCAGGCAGCGATGTTTAGTCACATGCTCGATATAGTCATCTCTAAATCCTCTTACGCCCTTTAATACCATGTTAGCTGCTTCAAAGCCAATCGCGCAGTCAGCCGAATTATAAATAGTCTCAGCTGTCTTCTCGATTAAGTCAATTGTCTCAAGCGTTCCCTTGCCGTCAAGAATATCCTCGATTAAACGCTCAAGCTGCGGAAGTCCAACGCGGCACGGAACGCACTTTCCGCAAGTCTGAGCGGCGCAGACCTTTAAAAAGCTGCTCGCAAGATCCAACGGACAAAGCCCGGGCGGACTCGCTATAATTCTCCGTTCAAGATCTTTGTACAGTGATTCGACAGTTGCCTCGGCCTGATTTTCTGTAATAATGCTAAGGCGGCTCAAAAAGATCACTCCCCCGTCTTAAATTAAAATTTAAATTAAAATTTATTAAATTTTATTTTACTTACCCCTGATTAATTATATAATAAATTTTATTTTTAATTTATCTATTTTATCAGCAATTTATCAGCAAGAAAATTTTTGCGCATAACAAAACGCCCCGCGCTTTACTTTAAGCACAGGGCGTGATTTTATTTTAGATTTTTAATTCTTCGCAGTGCTATATCGTAAACTTCTTCATCTTCCCGCACTCCGATGACAACGACAAGCATTTTATTTTCAATCCTGATCAGCTTATATACTATTCTAAGCCCTTCGCCTTTTAATTTTATTTTTAAATAACCAGTAAGATTGATTCCGCGTTTATGGCCAAGCGGTTTGCCATAGCCGCCATCGTTCTGCGGAAGCGGATTTTCTTTAACTTTATTAATTGCTTTATTCACTACAAGCTGCTGACGGCGTGTGAGATTTTTGTAATCTTCAACTGCTTCAGGAAGATAAACAAGCTCCCAGCTCATTCAAATTCGACCTCGCCTACGCTGTCTAAATCTTCCTGCGTGATATTAAGAATTTTGCGCATCTCCGACTCCGTAATTAATCGTGAACTTGAAGAATCATAATTTTCCATGCGCTTTACAGCCATAGTCAGGAGCAGATAATCGTTTAAGCCGTCCATAATTTCAATATATTCATCAGGCGGCACAAGCACAGCCTCGGCTCTGTTATTTTTCATTACGACCTTTGAGCCGTTAGCTTTTACATCAGCAAAAATTTTTTCAGCAAGGCCGCAGTTAAACTCTGAGATAGGCACAGTATTTTTTATTGCGCTTACAACCGACGACATCTCTTCATCTCCTTTATAACTATAAATAAATTATATAACAAAACGCCCCGCGCTTTACTTTAAGCACAGGGCGTGATTAATTTTAAATTTTATAAATTAAATTATTTACGCGATGACCATTAACACGTCGCCGGTGTTCACGCTGTCACCGGCGCTGACTTTAATCTGCGCAACCTTGCCTGAAGACGTGGCAAAAATTTCGTTCTCCATCTTCATTGCCTCGAGCAGTAAAACTAAATCGCCGTTGTTCACGCTGTCGCCGACTGCAACTTTAATGCTCAAAACTTTGCCGGGCATCGGGGCTGCGATCTCAGTTCCGCCGGCGGGCGCAGGCTCGGCTGCCGGTGCGGGTGCAGGAGCAGTTGCCGGGGCTGCTGCAGGTGCCGGGGCAGGAGCGGGTGCAGCAGCCGGAGCTGCAACAGGTGCAGGTGCTGCTACGGGAGCGGGCGCTGCAACAGGCGCAGGAGCTGCGACTACCGCCGGAGCTGCCGCCGCTCCGCCTAAATCTTCTACTTCTACTATATATGCTGTTCCGTCAACAGTAACTCTATATTTATTCATGCTAAATAAAACTCCTCTCAAGTTTTAAAAAATTAAAATTTTAAATTAAATAAATTATTCTATCTCCACGTTCTCGATAAGCGATTATGAACGAGAGCTATACGGCCTGACGTCTTCCATGCTCCTGCTCCGAAGTTCGGCGCGTTTTTAGCCGGAGCTTCAGGCAATGCCAACGCGGGCTGTATCGAAACTATGCGTCCCGCGCCCTGAGTTGCCGCCATGATAGCCGCCGTGATCGCCGCGACAATTTTCGTCTGAGGCGTATTAACAACCGGAGCCGGAGCTGCTGCTACAGCTTGAGCTGCAGGCGCAGCTGCCGGAGCTTGGGCTGCGGCCTTTACAGGGGCTGCGGGCTTAGAATCATTTTTTTTTACGTTGCCCTCGTCCTCGTCAGCGGCAAATACTCTCACTGCGTAAATCATCGCCGTCAAAACAATCAGCACTCCAAAGACTATAGAGAACGCTACGATGCTAACGTTAATTGCGCCCTCGACGCCCTCAAAGCGCGACGCTGTTCCGACTTCGGCGTGCGTCTCTACGGCTTCAGCCTGCACGGTCTGCACGGCATGTTCGCCTTCGTTTATAACTTCTCTTGTCTGTTCCATTTTAAAATTCTCCTAAATTTAAATTTATTTAAATTTTAAATTTAAAAATTAATGCGGGATGACGCCGTGCTTCTTCGACGGACGAACAACGCGCTTCGTGTCAAGGCCGACTAACGCCTCGTAAACTGTTTTGCGCGTCTCTTCCGGCAATATAACTCTATCAACAAGGCCGCGCTCTGCAGCGACATACGGCGTTGCAAATGCCTCTCTATACTCTTCGATCTTGTCAAGCCTCGTCTGCGCCGGGTCGTCAGAATTATCTATATCCTTCTTGAACACGATATTCGCCGCGCCCTCTGCTCCCATGACTGCTATTTCAGCCTGCGGCCATGCTAAAACTATGTCAGCACCGAGCGACTTGCTGCTCATAGCTAAATACGCTCCGCCGTAAGCCTTACGTAAAATTACAGTGACCATAGGCACGGTCGCCTCGCTATAAGCGTAAAGCATCTTTGCGCCCTGTCTGATTATGCCGTTATGCTCCTGAGTTACGCCAGGCAAATATCCAGGCACGTCAACGAAAGTTACAATCGGAAGATTGAACGCGTCGCAGTGTCTGATAAATCTGCTGGCCTTGTCTGACGCATTAATGTCTAAGCAGCCGGCCATGACTTTAGCCTGATTTGCGATTATGCCAATCGGTCTTCCGCCTATTCTGCCATAACCCGTAACAATATTCTTCGCCCAACCGGCCTGAACTTCCGTGAACTCGCCGTCGTCCAATACGCGCGATAAAACATCGTGAACGTCATAGCCTTTGTTCGTGTCCGTCGGGACTACGTCGCGCAAAATCATATCGGCTCTGTCAACGCTGTCCTTGCAGTCTGCCAGCGGCGCGTCGTCAAGATTATTCGGCGGAAGATACGACAAAACTTTTCTAATCTGTTCGAAGCACTCGGCCTCGTCCTTTGCGATAAAGTGAGCGTTGCCGCTGATGTTATTATGAGTCTTAGCTCCGCCGAGCTCCTCGCTCGTGACTTCCTCGCCCGTTACAGCTTTAATTACCGCCGGGCCCGTAATATGCATTACGCTCGTCTTATCTACCATAAAAATAAAATCCGTGAGCGCCGGGCTATAGACTGCGCCTCCGGCAGTCGGTCCCATTATCACGGAGATCTGCGGGATAACTCCGCTTGCAAGCGTGTTCCTATAAAATATTTTTCCGTAGCCGTTCAACGCATCAACGGCTTCCTGAATTCTCGCGCCGCCCGAGTCGTTAAGTCCGATTACAGGGCAGCCCATGTCCATTGCCATGTCCAAAACTTTGCAGATCTTGTCCGCGTGCTTCTCGCCGAGCGACCCGCCTAACACCGTGAAGTCCTGGCTGAAAATAAATACTTTGCGTCCGTCGATCGTTCCCCAGCCGGTCACAACTCCGTCTCCCAACGGCTTAGTCTTCTCAAGACCAAAATTCGTGCAGCGGTGAGTTACAAACTCGTCGATCTCGACAAACGAACCCGGGTCAAGCAGCTGATCGATCCTCTCGCGAGCCGTGCCCTTGCCCTTTGCTTTCTGCTTTGCTATTGCCGCATCTCCGCCTCCGGCATTCGCGGCCTCGCGCTTCGCCTTGAGCTGCTCGCACAGCTCGTCAATATTGCGAAATCCCATGTCCGAGTATTCCTCCTCAATCTCTTTTATTTATTTTATTAAACTAATTTATTTTAAATTTTAATTTAATTAACAATTTATTTTACAATATTTTAATAATTTAAATTAAAAATTTATTTTAAATTTAATTCAGCATAACATACAATAAATATTTTTTTCAAGCTTGCAAGCTAAAGCTCTAAAGCTCACGCCATAGCATAAATATTTTTGTCAAGCTCAGGCAATAAATCTTCAGTGCCGGTCACGAAAATTTGCCAGTTAGTCTTTAATAACGCCTCGCCGCAAATTCGCAAATTATTTTTGTCAAGCTCAGCCGCTAAGTCGTCAAATAATAAAACCGGCCGCGTTCGTAATCTTGACGAAATTAAATAGCCCGACGCGATTATTAAATATAAAACTAAACGCCGCTTCTGACCTCGGCTTAACGCGACGCTCGCCTCGCGCCCGTTAAATAAAATTTTTAAATCGTCATGGCTCGGCCCGACCAAAACTCTCATCGCCGCGCTCTCACGAATTATATAATTTTTATCACGAATAATATTTAATAAATATGCGTGGCCTTCAAGATTATTATTTAATTCAGGCATTAAGCAAAATTTTATATTGCTGTTATTAAATAATCCCGCGAAATTTTTAGCAAGCTCATGCGAGACAATTCGCCGAGCTTCCATGATCCAGCCGCCTAAATTTGCGAACGGAAAGTCCGTTATATTAACGCTTTTATTTTGACGCAATAAAGCCGCCCTGTGCCTCGCGATCTGCTTAAACTCCGAAAGCCTTTTAGCATACGGCGGGAAATATAACGCGCATAATTTATCAATAAAAAATCTCCGAACTGCAGGCGAGCCGTCGATTAAATTTATATCCTGCGGCTGAAAAGATATAGACGGGATGATTAATCTTAAATCAGTATTGCTTATTTTTTTATCATCAAGCTTTAAACTAATTTTACTTGAGAGCTGCGCCGTGACTTTATAATTATTATTATTTGCAAATAAATCTTGATATAGTTCTAAGTCAACGCCTTTTGCTAAATTTGGATTGGATTTTAATTCTGAGTTTAAATACGCGCGCTGATCTTGCGAATCACTTTCCCAGTTTATGCAGTCTCGAGTTCTTGAGCCGAAAGTTCCCCATCCGGTTAAAATATTTAACGCCTCTAATAAATTTGTCTTGCCTGAACCGTTAGGGCCTGAGATAAAATTTATCCCGGGCCCCCAGTTAAAACTTTTATTATTTATATTTTTAAAATTATTTATTAAACTCGACGCGATTAACAATTTTTAAATTTAAAATTTTAAATTTAAATTTTTAAAATTCAGGCTCTCCCGAATTATCATTCTCTAAATCCGCGCCGTTCTCTTCCGAATTATCGTCCTCGTCCTCACCGTCTCCGCCGGGCAAAAATCCTGAATAGCCGCCGTCCTCCATAATATCCTGCGGGCTGAATCTCGCCGGCATTAACATATATAAAAAGTCGTCCGAATTTTCCTGCGTAATGCGCGTCTGCCCCTCTTCGCCGTTAAATTCAATTTTAATCGCGCCGGGCTTTAAAGCCTTTAATCCGTCCTGCAAATAAGACGAGTTAAAGCCGACCTGCAAAGTGTTGCCGCTTATTTCAACGTCCTCAATTTCTTCAACAGTCGTGCCGAAGTCCTGAGCTCTCGTCGTCATTCTAAAGCCCATGTCGGGCGACAAGTGCAAGACTACCAAATGCGAAATAGTATTACGCGCAATAATATCAATGCGTTCAAGAGCCGGCAAAATATCTTCACGCGAAATTTTTAAACTCGTTAATACTTCGCTCGATAAAATTCTCTCGAAATTCGGGAAGCTCGCCTCAACGCGCCTTATCGAAAATTCCATGCCTTCTAATTTAAACCAAACGGTCGAGCTGTCATTCAAAATTTGAATTTTTGCATCAGCGTCGCAAGTCGCTAATAATCTTGCAAGCTCTTTTAACGGATCGACAGGCAATAACGCATCAGCTCCGCCGTCCGCCGTGTTCTCGCATAAAGCTTTAGACAGTGATAATCTTTTGCCGTCAGTCGCCGCAGTCTTGATAATTCCGTCCTCGGCCTTAAATAAACAAGTACCTAAATATTTTGGAAAATCCGACATCCTCGAACTCGCGACAGACCCCTCGTTGATAATTCTTATTAAGTCCTGAGCCTCGATCACGCAAAAATTTTCCGCGCCCTCGCTGCTTGCAATTTCAGGAAATTCTGATGCCGGAATTGTAGTAAATCTTGTTCTTGTCTTGCCGGCTGTGAACGTCCCGCGCTCGCCTTTAATCTCAAGCATTGCATTATCAACCGGAATTTTCTTTAAAAATTCGCCCAATAATTTCACAGGCAATATAGCTTTGCCGGCCTCTAAAACATTCACGCCCTCGGCACTGCACTTAACAGCAGTCTTAAAGTCCGTAGCTTCGAGACTAACGCCGTTCTCGTCGGCTTTAATTAAAATTCCCGTCGCCGCCGCAACCGAGCTTTTAGGACTGCATGATCTTTCAGCCGCC
>JAFSNU010000135.1 GCA_017447325.1 Synergistaceae bacterium
AGCCAAAGCTAAAATTAAATTCAAAAATTTTCTAATCAAGTTAGCAGCTCCTTCATGCTAAAAGTTTAAATTAACTTATTATATTATAATTAAATAAATTAAAATTAAAATAATTATAATTACTTGAAAGGCTTATTAATTTAGCTGAAAAATTTATGGATGAAAATAATTATAGTTGTCTATTAAGAACTCTGACTTAGAAAAATTAAAAATTAAATATTAAAAGGACTGTAATAAATTGAGCAGATTTGACGTAATAATAATAGGCGGTGGCCCCGCTGGCTTAATGTCAGCAGTGCAGGCTGCGAAGGCCGGAGCGAGCGTAGCAATACTTGAGAAAAATCCTGACCTCGGCAAAAAATTATTAATCTCAGGACGAGGGCGCTGCAACTTTACTAATTCAGAGCCTGATGTTCAAAAATTTTTGTCGCGCTACGGCAATAACGGCAAATTTTTAAACTCAGCCTTCAGCAAATTTAATCAGAAGGACGCCGAGGCATTTTTTAATTCTATAAACGTTCCGACAGTTCACGAGCGCGGCGGAAGAATTTTCCCGGACGAGACCGTCAAGCCGGATTTAAAGGGCGGACAAATTGTTTTAAACGCGCTGATAAATTTATGCAAGAAGTACGGCGTGAAAATTTTTAGAAATTCGCAGGCCATGAGCTTTGATTTTAATAAAGATAATAAGATCACGCATGTTATAACTTCAAACGATGAGATCGAATGCGGCAGCGTGATTATTGCAACGGGCGGGCGGTCTTATCCTAAAACAGGCTCGACCGGAGACGGTTATGACTTAGCGCGAAGAGCCGGACATAATATTATTAAAATATTTCCGGCGTTAGTGCCGCTGAAAATCAAAGAGCCTTGGGTTAGATTAGCAAGCGGCTGCGACTTGAAAAATATAAATTTGAGCGTGTATAAAGATAATAATAAACTTGCCGTGCGATTTGGAGATATGGAGTTTGCGTCGTTCGGAAGGAGCGCGGGCATAAGCGGGCCGATAGTAATGGACTTGAGCTCGCATGTGCCGGACTGGATTGATAATATAGATGACGAGAATGACACGCTTGAATTGTCGCTTGACTTGAAACCGGCCTTAACTCATGAAGTGCTGCGTAATCGCATAGCCAGCGACTTTAATAAATTCGGAAATAAAACTTTTGCGCAGGTCTTGCGTAAATTAATGCCGTCAAAGATGATAAGCATTGTTTTAGAATTGTCGGACGTCCCTCATGACAAACCGGCGGCGTATATCTCAAGCGAAGAGATCGACGAACTCGCAAGATTATTAAAAGATATTCGCATGACGTTGAATAATAATAATCACGACTGCGGATTATTAGGCTTTAGTCATGCCGTAGTGACGCGCGGCGGAGTTGACTTGAAAGAAATTGATCCCGGGACTATGAGATCGAAACTCTGCGGGAATTTATATTTTGCCGGAGAAGTTTTAGACTTGAACGGGCCGTCCGGCGGATTTAATCTGCAAATTTGCTGGAGCTCGGGCTACGTTGCCGGCTTGAGCGCGGGGAACGCGTGCAAGTAAATTATTTATAAATTATAAAATTATAAATAGAAGAGAGTGTGAGCAAGTGCTTTATATATTAATCGGCTTATTCTTTGCGGCGGCGTTCGGAGCATTGATAAAGGCGCGTCACAAGAGCGAGGCTAATAATTCAAATGCTGAGAATGCAAATAATAATCCGGCTGTAAATAGTTTAGGCGTGCCTGTGCCTGGCGTTGCGGCTTTAGAGCCTGATTTGGATCCGGCGTTATCGGCAAAGCCTATCTCGTCGCCTGACACCGTTGCAAGCGCGACTTACTCGTCAGCAGCTCCGCCGACTGTCGGCAACGATTCGCCCTACGGCTACGGTTCTTCGCCCGACGCTAAGACAAAGGGCAAGGCCGCGGCAAATTTATTGCGCTGGTACGGACGTTCAAGCTCGATTAAAATCAACGAGGGACAAGCGAACGAGTTTGAAGTTTTAAATCCTGTGACGTACTGGTCGAACGGAACGAGCAGCGTCAACGAGCCATGCTG
>JAFSNU010000136.1 GCA_017447325.1 Synergistaceae bacterium
GTCTTTGACTAAATCGCCTATTGCTTTAATATCTTTTAAATTCTTAAATAATTTAAGCTGCGAGTTAAAGGCCGTGAACGCCATAGCTTTATGCAAGCCATTTTTATTGCCGTAAGAATAGCTAAATAATTTTAAATTATTAGCTTTCGCTATTATATTTCCCCAGAACAAATCTCCGCCGAGCTGCAAGACACGATCAGCCTTCTCATGCTTTAACTCACGCCATAAATTTATAATATTTAAATTATAATAGACTTTATTCACGCCTAATAAATTAGCTGCCTCGCGCTCATGACCTGAAGCGTACTGACAGGGCAAGAGCCACAGCGAGACTTCACAGCCGCGCCGCTTTAACTCATGAATGACAGGCCTCGCCCAGCCCCATAATTCTCCCGGGCCGTTAGTTAATATAGATACTCGCATTTTAAATTAAATTTTAAATCTATAAGCCTCGCCCAGCCTAAAATCCGGCTATGCCGGTCGCCCAGGCCGTTAGTTAATATAGATACCCGCATTTTAAATTAATTTTTAAATATTGCCCTTGCTGTTAGTTATAGTTAATAAATATACTCGCATTTAATTTTTAAAATTATTAAATTTAAATTTATTTATGATAAGTCTTAAAGCCCGTTTTATTGCCCGTGCTTAATTTATCTTTATTATTTTTAGATTTCTTGCTTGATTTATTAAACTTGCTGTCTTGCGGCAAAGTGTTTGATTTTTCGATAAATTTAGCCCGGTCTGACAAATGCTTTAACCTGCGCTCTGTCGGCGGATGAGAATTAAAGCCGTTGGGCTGCGTGATTAATTTATTATCTTTAAAGCTCTTCATTGCGTGATACAGTCCCCAATGATCGTAACCGGCCTTGAATAATAAATCAGTTCCGTAGTCGTCGGCCTCGACCTCTTGACCTCTGCTGAATCCGCTTTCGGCCAAGTTCGCGCCCAAGCTGCTCGCGGCGACTACTGCCCTTCCGGCCTTGCTGATCTGCAATAATGCGCCGAGAGCTGCCCAGCCTAATTTACGATTCATTCCCGAGTCATAATGTCCGCAGCGCACGTGGCCGATCTCATGTCCTAACACTCCGGCGATCTCTTCTTCAGTGTTTAAAATTTTCATCAAGCCCTGCGTGACGTGAACGCTGAAATTATCCTGCGATTGAAATTTCACCCAAGCGTTCGGCGCTTTGTTCTTCTCGTAATTAATCTTTACAACTTTAAAATTCGCGGCCTGAGCTACGCGTTCCCAAGCCCGTTCGACTACTTCGGCTGAAATTTCAGCTTGAGCAGCAACGCAGCTGAAATTTATAAATAATAAAGCTGCTAAAATTTTAAATTTAAATTTTAAATTTTGCATTTTATTACAAACTCCCTTGAACTTAAATTTAATTTATTTAATTTATTTTACATAGCTTTATTAACGTGCGTCAAGTTATAATAAAATTTAAATTAATTTAATTTTTAATTAAAGGAGCTAAATTTATAAATGAACATCGGCATAATTGGCTTAGGATTAATCGGCGGGTCTTTAGCGAGGGCTGTTAAGACTAAAACGCTTCACAACGTTTACGCTTTAGACATAGATCAGGAGACGATGACTTTCGCGAGAATAAGCGGAGCTATTGACGCGAAGCTTGATGAAGATAATTTAAAAGATATAGATTTATTATTTATCGCAATCGCACCGCATGAGGCCATTAAATGGGTCGAAGATAATGCTGATAAAATTGCATGCAAAACTATATTAATAGACTTGTGCGGAGTTAAGCGCACGGTGTTTAACGCTATGAATAAGGCCGCGCACGACAATAATTTTGTTTATATAGGCGGGCATCCAATGGCCGGGACTGAGCACACGGGATTTGTGAACTCACTGGCTGATATGTTCACGGGCGCGTCGATGATATTAACTCCGCCGGAGAATTTTAATGATATTAAGCTATTAGAGAATTTAAAAGCGTTCTTCACTGACATAGGCTTTGCTAATGTAACTTTCACCAATCCGGACGAACATGACAGAATTATCGCTTACACGTCGCAGCTTGCTCATGTCGTCTCGAGCTCTTACGTTAAAAGTCCTGATGCGTTAAAACGGCGCGGATTTTCAGCCGGAAGCTTTAAGGACATGACGCGCGTTGCAAGACTTGATGAGAACGTTTGGACGGAATTATTTTTAGATAATAAAGATTATTTAATTAATCAAGTCGAAATTTTAATGACGCATATTAACGAGTATTTAGAGGCGTTAAAGTCTAATAATGCGGAGAGATTAAAGGCGTTGTTAAAGGACGGCCGCGAGAAGAAATTATTAGCCGGAGGAAACTAAATGTTCACTCGTCACGTTAATGTTAATTCAGGCTACGATGTGAAAATCGGCCAAGGGCTGCTGGAAAATATCGGTGCTGAGATTGAGAAATTAAATTTGAATATTAATAAAGTTGCAGTAATAACTGACAGCAATGTTAAAGATTTATATTTAGAGACTTGTTTAAAATCTTTGCGAGAGTTCGGCGACGCGAGTGCGATTATTTTTAACGCCGGCGAGGAGAGCAAGAATATTGAAGTATTTGGTGAAATCTTGGAGGCTCTGGCGGCAAATGAGATTACGCGCAATGATTTAATAATAGCTTTAGGCGGCGGAGTTGCAGGAGACATGGCGGGCTTCGCGGCTGGATGCTATATGCGGGGAATTAAATTTATTCAAGTGCCGACGACTTTATTAGCGGCAGTGGACTCGTCAGTCGGCGGCAAGACTGCAATAGATTTACAAGCCGGAAAGAATTTAGCGGGATTATTTTATCAGCCGGAGCTTGTGCTTTGTGATATTGATTTATTAAAGACTTTGCCTGAAATAGAAATGCAATGCGGCATGGCCGAAGCTTTAAAGACTGGAATACTGCGCGGCGATGACTTGTTCAGATATTTTGAAGATGAATTTGA
>JAFSNU010000137.1 GCA_017447325.1 Synergistaceae bacterium
AAATATGAAGTTATGGTCTTGCATGATGACGCGTTTGTTGTAAATGTTAAAGATAAATATGCGATAGCTTTAGAGCCGACTTATTTCGACAAAGTCGCCGATTATCCGATCGGATGCGACGCGAATAAATATTTATTGACAATGCAGAACTGCGGCGTTGTCTTGACGAAGGACGGCAAGAAGATCGCCGTGACTGAGGACGTTAGAAACGGCAACGGCAGAGCAATTAAGTCGCGTTTGTGGTCGCCGAATAGAGTTGACAGAATTGACGAACCGCTTAATGCGATTTTCTGGCTGATGCGTGACCCGACCATTCCGCCTGTGTTAAAGCTTGAGGGCCCGTCGCTGGGCGCAGTGTTAGGCGCGACGCTTGCAACGAAGCGAACGAGCGCGGAACGTTTAGCCCCGGGCGTTGATCCTAATGCTTTAGTCTGCGAGCCGTATGCTAACCCGTTCAGAACTTATCCGTTAGGAATGGACTACGAGAGATTTAAGAAGTTAATCGAGGACGGCGTTGACTGCTATATCTTAAACACCGGCGACTTCATGGGACAGAAAGTCCAGCCCAAGCACACGCTCGGAGCAATCGAGGCCATCGTCGAGGGACGCGCGGAGTGGGTGCCGTTCGGCAACTTGACCGGTGTGAAGACGATTAACATGCCTGACTTCAAGATCGACTTCAACGACAAGAATTATAAAGATCAGCTGAGAGCGAGATTCCAGGATAGACTTAACTTTGTAAATTCACGCGACACCGAGCGCGGCGGAATTGACAAGCTTCCGGAAGACGCGCACAAGTGCCTTGAGCAGCTTATCGCTGAGATGAAGTAAGTTTAAAATAAATTTTATAACGCCTCCTGTTTTTAATTTTAAATTTTAAAATTTTAAACGGGAGGCAATTTTTTAATTTAAAGTCGCCCAATTTGAAAAACGATACCCCCTGTCACTGCGTGACATACTCGAGAGTACATGCCCGTACTCTCTCAACCTTACAAGGGGGACGAGATATTGCAACTCTTGCCTCCCCTGTAAGGGGAGGTGGTCTGAAAGGCCGGAGGGGTGTACTGTTTTATAATTGTGCTTGCGATAAATTTATTTAATTTTATGACTTTAAGCGAATTATTAAATCATGCGGCAAACTTACGCGCCAGCGATTTGCATTTGAGCTTTAACTCGCCCGCGTTTTTAAGAATTGACGGCGAGTTGATTAAATTTGAAAATTTAAAATTTGATTTAAATAAAATTCTTGAGGAATTAAATTTAAATTTAAATAATAATCGCGAATTAGATTTTAGTTTTACGAGCGGAGCTTTACGAGTTCGCGGCAGTTTGTATCATGACATAAACGGAATTGCAATAGCGTTCAGGCTTTTGCCGTCAAAAATTTTGAGCTTAGATGATTTAAATTTGCCTGAGATTTTAAAGCAAATTGCGAAAAGTAAATCGGGATTATTTATCACGGCCGGAGCTGCGGGCAGCGGCAAGAGTACAACTTTAGCCGCGATTATAAACGAGATTAATAATACGCGCCGCGAGCATATTATCACGATTGAAGACCCGATAGAGTATCTGCATAAAGCTAATTTATGTTTAATCCATCAGCGTGAAGTTAATCTGCACACGCAGAATTTTGCGGGCGCGTTAAAATATGCGTTAAGGCAAGACCCGAATATAATCATGATAGGCGAATTGCGGGATGCTGAGACGATCAGTGCAGCTGTAACAGCGGCGGAGACAGGGCATTTTGTGCTGGCTTCGCTTCACGCGGGCGGCGCGGCGCAGGCTATAGAGCGTTTGGTTGCGTCGTTGTCGTCTGATAATAATTACGAGGCACGAACTCGAATTGCCGGAGTCTTGACGGGAATTATTAGCCAGAAATTAATTAAATTAAATAATGCTCAAGGCCGGGTGTGCGCTGCTGAAGTTTGCCTCGCGAATAACGCCGTGAGAAATTTAATCCGCGAAAATAAAATTTATAATTTGCGGACTGTAATTCAAACAAATTTAAATCAGGGAATGCAGACGCTCGAGAAAAGTTTAAATAATTTAATTAAATTAAATTTAATCACGCGTGATGACGCGCTGAGCTTTGCGGATTATAAATCTGAGATTTAGAGAGAGTGAGTTATAATGAGATACTTTTGAATTGCCCTTGCCTCCCCTGCTAAGGATTGAAGACCTGAACTTGCCTCCCCTGGAAGGATTAAAACCATGGGCATATGGCTTTAATTTGCGGTCTGCAAGGCAGGTGTCACGAAGTGACGGAGGGGTGACGGGGCTGACTATTTTTGATTGAGAGTGAGTTATAATGAGATATATTGCTTTATTAATTTTATTTATTTTTGGAGGAAGTTTTAAAGCTATGGCAGGCGAGATTAAAAAAAATTTAAGCGAAATTTTTCCGTTGGGAGATAAAAATGATGCGTACGCGCAGTATTTCGACGGGCAAAGTTATTTGAGCGTTGTCTCAGATAAGCAGGTATTTATCGCGAACGTGACGTTTGAGCCAGGCTGCCGCAATCACTGGCATATTCATCACGCGAAGAGCGGCGGCGGTCAGATGCTGATTGTAATTTCAGGGCGCGGCTATTATCAAGAATGGGGCAAAGAAGCGCAGGAGTTAAAGCCCGGCGACGTAGTGCATATTCCGGCGAATGTAAAACACTGGCACGGCGCGGCAAAAGATTCTTGGTTCCAGCACTTGGCGTTAGAGATTGCCGGCGAGGATACATCCACCGAGTGGTGCGAGCCTGTAGCTCAGGCCGAGTATGACAAGCTGAAATAAATTTAAATTTTATATTAAAAATCGCCTCGGCTTAAAATTAATTAAAAGCTTGAGGCGATTTATTTTAAATTTTAATATTTAATAAATTAATAGCCGAAGTAAGTCGGAAGCCACAGGCTTAACTGAGGCACGAACGTTAATAATAACAGCGTTATAATCATGCAGATATAGAACGGCAGCGTCGCTTTGACGACTTTCTCCATAGGCAATTTAGCAACAGCCGAGCCGATAAATAAGACCGAACCGACCGGCGGAGTTAATAAGCCGATGCCGCAGTTCAAGATCATCATGATTCCGAACTGCACCGGGTGAATGCCGATGTCCATAGCGACCGGCAATAATATAGGCGTCGCGATTAAGATTATCGGCGCCATGTCCATAATGCAGCCTAAGACTAATAAAATTAAATTTAATAATAACGCTATGACTATCGGATTGCTTGATACACTCGTGATTAACGAAGCCGCTTTAGCAGGAACGTGAAGT
>JAFSNU010000138.1 GCA_017447325.1 Synergistaceae bacterium
GTTAATTTTGACGAACGCGATATATTTTAACGGCAAGTGGGCGCGTGAGTTCAGCGAGAAATTTACTAAGCGCGAAATTTTTAATATTGATAATGATGATAAGCTTGAAGTTGACATGATGAAGCGGCGAGCTCACATGTATTACACCGAGCAGGACGGGATAAAAATTTTGCGGCTGCCCTATACCGGACGCTTGAGCATGATCGCGATGCTGCCGAAAGATATTAATTTAAACTGGCATATTATAATAGAAAAACTTTCCGGTAATGATAATTATAAAAAATTTAATTCATGGCTTGACGAGCTGCGCGAGTACAACGTTGATTTATGGCTGCCGAAATTTAAAACTGAGAATAATTTTGAGCTGAAAGATATTTTGATTAAATTAGGGCTTGCAAGCGCGTTTAGTAATAGCGCAGATTTCTCCGGCATGATAAATAATAAAGATTTAAAATTAAAAATCGACAACGTTATACACAAGACTTTTATTGACGTGAGCGAGAAGCAGACGGAAGCAGCTGCGGCGACGGCAATAATGATGACGAAGGCGACTGCGGCCGCGCCTCGGCCTGTGCCTAAAGCAGAGTTTCACGCTGACAGGCCGTTTGTGTATTTTATAATTGATGATAATAGCAAGGCAATTTTATTTATGGGAATGCAGAATTTTAATTAAATTTTATTTATATATTTATATTTAATTTATATATTAAAGAAGGAGATTTGATTTAAGTTATGGATAATTCTGTAAGATACGGAGTGTCGCCTTTAACTGACTATGATATATTCCTGTTCAAGCAGGGAACGCATTATAGTCTTTATGAAAAATTAGGCGCACAGAAATTTGTTGACAAGAAGGACGGAGCTGAGGGCGTAGCGTTCTCGGTCTGGGCACCGAACGCAAAGAGCGTCACTGTCGTCGGAAATTTTAACAACTGGAACTACGACTCGCATCCGTTAGCGCCGAGATGGGACGGCAGCGGAATATGGGAGGGCTTTATCCCGGGCTTGAAGAAATGGGAATTATATAAATTTCACATTCAGAACAGCCGCGGCGAGTATAAAGACAAAATGGATCCGTTCACGCGCTTGTTTGAAGTTCCGCCGAGAACGAGCTCGATAGTTCACTGGCCGGAGTACGAGTGGGGCGATTCTGAATGGCTGAGCAATAGATATAAAAATTTAAACATGCAGGCTCCGTGGTCGGTTTATGAAGTGCATCTTGGCTCATGGCGCAGACATTGGGACGACGGCTTGTCTTTATCTTACCGCGAGATGGCGGAAGAGCTGCCGGGCTATTGCGAGGATATGGGCTTCACGGCTGTTGAATTTTTGCCGGTCATGGAACATCCGTTCTATGGCTCATGGGGCTATCAGACTTTGGGATATTTCGCCCCGACCTGCCGTTACGGCACGCCTGAAGATTTTATGTATTTAATAGATAAATTGCACCAGAAAAATATTGCGGTGATACTTGACTGGGTGCCGAGCCATTTCCCGACTGACGACTACGGCCTCGCGCGTTACGATGGCACGGCGTTATACGAGCATGAAGACCCAAGAAAGGGCTATCATCCCGACTGGGGCAGCTATATATTTAATTACGGCCGCAATGAAGTTAGAAGTTATTTAATCTCGAGCGCGGCGTTCTGGATTGATAAATATCATGCCGACGGCTTGAGAATTGACGCTGTCGCTTCGATGCTTTATCTCGATTACTCGCGCAAAGAAGGTCAGTGGGTGCCGAATATCTACGGCGGTCGTGAAAATCTCGAGGCAATTTCTTTATTACGCGACATGAACTCTGAGCTTTACGGAAGATTTAAAGACATTCAGACTATCGCAGAAGAGAGTACTGACTGGCCGATGGTGACTCGCCCGGTGTTCTTAGGCGGACTTGGTTTCGGAATGAAATGGAACATGGGCTGGATGCACGACACGCTTGAATATATGAGTTTAGATGCGATTTATAGATCATGGCATCATAATCAATTAACTTTCAGCATTTGGTACGCATTCAGCGAAAACTTTATGCTGCCGCTCTCGCATGACGAAGTTGTTCACGGCAAAGGTTCGCTGATGAATAAGATGTCCGGCGACTGGTGGCAGAAGCGCGCGAATTTAAGATTATTATACGGCTACATGTGGACGCACCCGGGCAAGAAATTATTATTCATGGGCGGCGAGCTTGGCCAAGGCCTCGAATGGAATCATGACTCGGCTCTTGAGTGGCATTTGTTGGACAAGCCGGAGTTTAAGGGCATTCAAAACTGGGTGAGAGATTTAAATAAAGCGTTGAAAGAGTACGCGCCGCTTCACGAGTTTGATTTTGATAATCGCGGCTTTAGATGGGTTGACTGCTCGGACTGGCATCAGAGCGTGTTAGTCTGGCTGCGCAAAGGCTCGAGCGACGACGAATATATTTTATGCGCGGCGAACTTCACGCCTGTGCCAAGAACCGGCTATAGAGTAGGCGTGCCGCGTTCGGGCTTCTGGCGTGAGATATTAAACAGCGACGCTGCGGCTTACGGCGGCTCGGGCATGGGCAACTCCGGCGGAATGGAGGCCGAGCCGATCGAGTGTCATAATCTGCCGTACTCGTTGATCTTAACGCTGCCTCCGCTTGCGATCTCCGTATTCCACTTTAAGGCAAAGCATAAGGCTTAATAATTTGCAAAGTTAAAAATTATAAGCGAGCGCACTATGAGGTCAACGATGCTCATGATGAAAAGTAAAGCTGATAAAGAAATGGGTCCAGGGTTCGCGACCTTGGTGAAGAAGTTTGTTAGCTTAATATTAATAGCTTGCTTAGTCTCCCTGTCCGTGCCGTGCGTAACAGCGCGGGCAGGTGCTTACTCGCTTGATGAAATAGATATAAGCGAGCTTGATTTAGGGAGATTGGAAGAGTTCGGCTTTAGCCGCGACGACGTCGAAGAATTTTGGCATCGCAGGCCGCCGAGACGTTCCAGAGGTCACAGGCCGCCGCCTCCGCCGAGAAGTCGCAGGCGGCACAGGTCAAGAATTGATAATTTAGCTGAGGGCGCGTTCTGGGTTTTGCTTGGGGTCTTGCTTAATGAGGCTATTGAGAACCGCGATAGAGACACCGGCAAGAGCGAGAATAAAGATAAAGGCGAGCCTAAAATCGAAAGTCAGAGCAAGAGAGAAGACAAAATTAAAAGCGAGGCTAAAGCAAAAGCAAGCTTGAGCGACAAAGAAAAATATGACGAGCTTGTGAAAGTTTGCAAGTCCGGCTCGCTTAGAGATTTTGAATTAAAATTTGAAGAATATGATTTAACCGGCGACGCTGTAATTTCTTACACAAATAATTCTCAGGGCGATATATTTAGAGATGAACACAGCGCGGCTTTAATAAGCATTGCGGCTGAGTACTCGTCTAATGCGCAGCTTGTAAAATTTTTGCTTGATGACGGCGCGGATGCTAATGCTGACAACGGCCAGCCGTTGAGAGCAGCAGCGAAAAACGCGAGAGCCGAGACGGTGAAATTATTATTATATTCCGGAGCTGATATTGCGAAGACTGACGACCGCGGCAGGACTGCTTTGAGTTTTGCGGCTTCTAATGATTTTGATGTTAATAATCGCCTTGCAGTGATAAAGAGCCTGCGGGTTGCCGGAGCTGATTTTAATCTGCGGGATAGAGGCGGCATGTCGCCCTGGGCTTACGCAGTGCAGAGCGGTGCGCCGGAAGTTGTGAATTATTTTCTTGACAACGGAGCTGACGCGAGATTAAGCAATATTTATAATTTAGCGAAAAATAATCCGCGGCTTTCCAACACTCAGGCGTTAAAGCGAATTGAAAATATTAATAAGCGCGTTAGACGCAGAAAGTAATTAAAAATTTTAAAATAATAAAACGCTCGTTAAGTTTTTAAATTTTAACGGGCGTTTTGATTTTATAAATTTAATCTTTATTAATATCTTTAATATAGTTAAAATGCTATTGCCTACCCTGTAAGTATTGAAGACCTGAATTGTCTTTAAATTTCGAAAAGGCCGGAGGGGTGAAACACACCCCGCTTTTGACAGAAGCCGACGGTAAAAAGCCTGCGTGACATACTCGAGAGTACATGCCCGTACTCTCTCAACCTTACATAGGCGACTATAATTGATAATTTTAAAGGGATTTTACTATATCTTTAATATATTTATATTTTTATGTTTACTTTATTGAGTATTAAACACGCGCGTATAAAAAAATTTTAATAAATTTTATTTATTGACAAGTCAATAAACTTTGTGCTAAATTTTTATTTGTAAAATAAAACTTAATGAAGAGGCGTCGCGCGATACCGTAAAATTTTTAAGAAATTAAAAATCAGGTTAGCGCGTTAGATGGAATAGGGTGCAATTCCCTGCGTAGCCGGCGCTGTAGAACGTGAGAGTTTCTTTGAAGCAAGTTTAAAGTTGCGGCAGCTGTAGAATGATTAAATGCCTGAATGGCATTTAAATCGCGGTCTGCAAGACAGAGTTTTTTGAAGCAAAAGTAAAATTGCGGCAGCTGTAGTCTGCGAGAAATAAAAATTTTAAAGCAGTCTTAAATAACAGCAGCTGTAGTTTGAAAGCAAAAAATTTTTGAAAGCAAATTTAAATTTGCATGGGTGAAAGCCCGTCACTGGACTAAGTCCGGGAAGATAAAAGAAGTTCGCAAAGCTTGAATTTTTAAAGCTTATAACGTTAGTCAGAAAACTTACGCCTTTTCTCGTTCCCCGTTCGGACCTGCAAAGTCTGACGGCCGCAAGCATAAAATATTTAGGAGTTGTTTGTGAAAAGTAATTTGCGGTATGGGATTTGAGCGTATGAATAACGGATGCGCCGATTTTCGTGATGTTTAAACGGAAGTTGGCGCACTTTTTTATTTATTCTAAGCTCTGCGCGGGAATACGCTCCGGCTATGCAGTGAAATTTAAATATAAATTTAAAAGCTGGAGTTGATTCTGGTGAATGAGCAATGAGTTTTAAAAAGTTTTTTTACAGGCTTATTCAGATTGCTTTAGTTCTGCTTGGAATAAGTTTTATTATGTTCGCGCTCGTCATGCTTTCCCCGGGTGACCCAGTGCGTCAGATGATTGCAGGCAACGAGGAAATTATCGTCAGCCAGCAGGAGCTTGACGCGCTGCGCCACGAGTTAGGGCTTGACCAGCCGTTTATCTTTCAGTATTTGAGTTGGCTTAATAGAGCTTTGCATGGTGACTTGGGCTTCTCGTACATGGTCAAAGCACCTGTAGTTGAAGAATTGCAGAAGACACTGCCGACGACTTTGCTGTTAGCCGTAGCGTCAACGCTGTTCATGCTGATAGTCTCGCTGCCCTTGGGGGTCTATTCGGCTGTTAAGCAGAACAGCTGGTTCGATTATTTAACTGGATCTATAACTTTCATGGGAATTTCTATTCCGAACTTCTGGATGGGCTTGATTTTACTGTTCGTATTTGGATTGAAATTAAGATGGCTGCCGATAGTCGGCGGGACAGGCTGGGCTAATTTAGTCATGCCGACGTTGACGCTTGGAATAGTCATGGCCGCAAAATATACCCGTCAGGTTCGCGCTGCAGTACTTGAGGAGTTGCATCAAGATTATGTGACCGGCGCGAGAGCAAGGGGCATGAGCGAACGTTATATTTTATGGCGTGAAGTATTGCCTAACGCTATGCTGCCGTTAATGACGCTTCTGGGCTTATCGTTCGGAAGCTTGTTAGGCGGAGCGGCGGTCGTCGAGAGGGTCTTCGCGTGGCCGGGGCTTGGTTATCTTGCGGTCGAGGCGATCACGTATCGAGACTTCCAGCTTTTATTAGGCATAGTCTTATGGATCGCCTTGATGTACATGGTAATTAATTTAATTGTCGATATTTCTTATTCGCTGCTCGATCCCAGACTTAGAAAACAAGGCAGGTAATTTTACAAAATGGAAAAGATTTTTAACGGGCTTAGATATAATAGAGCTTTCAGATTTTCGACTTTGCTTGTCTTGCTGTTAGTGCTTGCCGCTGTGTTTGCGCCGCAGCTTACGTCTTATAATCCGTTGAGGGCGAGAATGCGCGACGCGTTTCAAGCTCCGTCAAGCCAGCATTATTTCGGAACTGATAAGTTAGGCCGCGACTGTTTCGCAAGAGTTTTATACGGCGCGAGGTCGTCTTTAAGCAGCGTGTTAATTCTTGTCGCGATGATATTTATTGTAGGCACGGGCTTGGGCGTTATAGCCGGATATGCGGGCGGATGGATTGATATAGTTATAATGCGAATTTCAGACATGATGATTTCATTCCCGGGAATGATTTTAGCTATAGCAATAGCCGGAATTTTAGGCGGAAGCTTGTTTAACGCAATGGTCGCCTTAACTATAGTTACTTGGACTAAATATGCGAGACTGTCGCGCAGCATGGTCTTGCAAGTTAAAGAGCGCGACTTTGTCGAAGCGGCGAGAGTAAACGGCGGTAAGCCTCTGCATATTTTGATGACGCATATAGTGCCGAATATTTTGCCGCTCATGGTAATTACGGCGGCATCTGACATCGGCGCGATGATGATGGAACTTGCCGGCCTCTCGTTCTTAGGCTTCGGCTCACAGCCTCCCGCACCCGAATGGGGATTGATGTTGAACGAGGGACGCCAGCAGTTCCAGTCCGCGCCGTGGCTTATGCTCTTCCCGGGTCTTGCTATATTCGTAACGGTCGTAATATTTAATTTATGGGGCGACGCATTAAGAGACGTCTTTGACCCGAGACAGGAAGCTTAAGCATTAATTTATGGCATGGGCGTTATTAATTTTTGCGAGTAATTATTTTATTATAAAAGGAGCGTTTTTTAGTATGAAGAAGTTTTTGTTAGCTTTATTAGCTGTTGCGCTTATTTGCAGCTGTGCAGCTGCGGCGCAGAAGGACACGTTTAAGTTCGGCGTGACAAATTTTGCCGACAGTTTAGAACCGACTGATAATTACTTCGGCTGGGTTGTCATGCGCTACGGTCTTGGCGAGTGCTTAGTAAAATTTGATGATCAGATGAACTCTGTGCCGTGGCTGGCTAAAGAGTGGAGCATCAGCGAGGACGGCCTGACTTGGACGTTTGTTATTGACGACAGGGCAGTGTTCTCTAACGGCAATAAGGTCACGGGCGAGGCGGCTGCTAAATCAATTCAGCGCACGTTCGACAAAGCGCCCAGAGCTCACGCGATGTTTGAGCCGAAAGAAATTAAATTTGACGGCCAGAAAGTTATGATCAGCACTGAAAAGCCGGTGCCGACACTGCCGGGTATGCTTGGCGACCCGTTATTTATAATAATTGACGTCACTGTCACTGACAGAGATTATGCTAAAGACGGTCCGATATGCACAGGCCCGTATAAAGTAAACTCGTACACTAAGGCACTTGCGAAGATGGATCGCAACGAGAAATACTGGGACGGCGAAGTGCCGTTCGCGCATGTCGAAGTTCACACGGTTGACGACCCCAATACCCGCGCAATGGCATTACAGGCCGGCGAGATCGACATGGCAATTAATATCGCGCCCGGCGATTTAGGACTGTTTGCTGACAAGTCAAAATTTTATATCAGTGCAATCCCGTCGTTAAGAGACGTGTTAGGCCGTCTGAATGTTCATGAGGGCAGACCGTTAGCTGATAAGAGAGTTCGTGAGGCATTGTTAAGCGCACTTGACCGCGAGACGTACTGCAAAGTGTTATTAAAAGACACGTTCACGGCAGGCGGTCCGCTCATTCCGCCCTCGATGAATTACGGCTTTGCTGAATTAAAAGACCCGAATTCTTATGATCCTGACAGAGCCGAGAAGTTATTGGCTGAGGCCGGCTGGAAGGACACGAACGGCGACGGCTTTGTTGACAAAGACGGCAAAAATCTTGAGATCGACTTTATATTCTATTCAGGCCGCGCGGAGCTGCCGTTATTTGCTGAGGCTACGCAGTCTGATGCTGCCAATGTCGGAATTAAAGTTAATTTAAAGAACGTTGACTATAACGTGTTAGACGGAATAGGCGTCCGCGGCGAGTATGATATTTTAATCTCGAACGTGTTAGCAGCACAGGCCGGCGATCCGGAAGTATTTGTGAACATGTACTGGAAGACTAATAAATACGATAAAGATCCGGCGACCGGAACTAACCCGCAGAACGGCTCAGGCTACAGCAATGCTAAATACGACGAGCTCAGCGACAAGCTCTCGGTTGAGTTTGACCCTGCGAAACGCCGCGAGATAGTAATAGAGATGCAGAAGATTATTCTTGACGACGCCGGAACGGTCGTGTTCGGCTATCCGCAGACGAACATGATCAGCAATCTTAGCGTCAAAAACGCCGAGATTAAGCCGTGCGATTATTACTGGCTGACTAAAGAGATCGCGCCGGCAGATTAATTTAGTTTAATTAAATTTTAAAATTATGGCTTCGTTATTAGAAGTTAAAAATTTAGAGATCAGCTACGGTGACCGCGTCACCGTGGCTGACGTTAATTTTGCTCTTGAGCAGGGCGAAATTTTGTCGATAGTCGGCGAGAGCGGCAGCGGCAAGACGACCGTAATACGCGCGGCTATGGGCTGTTTGCCCGGCAACGGCAGAATTAGCGGCGGCGATGTTATATTCGAGGGACGCAGCCTGTTAAATAATACGGCTGACGAGTGGCGTGCGATGAGCGGCACGGCTATGTCGATGATATTTCAGGATAGCGGCAACATGATTAATCCCATTCGCACTATCGGCTCGCAGTTTATAGACTTTATACGCCGTCATGATCCGTCTAAATCTAAAGGCGAGGCGCGGGACAGGGCCGAGGAGATGCTCGCGAGCGTTAATCTTCCAAACGTCAAGACTATAATGTCGAATTATCCGTTTGAACTTTCCGGCGGAATGCGTCAGCGTGTCGGCATAGCAATGGCAATGACTTTCAGTCCGAAAATTTTGTTAGCTGACGAGCCGACGAGTGCGCTTGACGGAACGACACAGGCACAGATAGTCAATCAGATTATGGACTTGAGAGCTAAGTATAACGTGACGGTAATTATAGTTACGCATAATTTAGGCCTTGCGTCGTATATGTCTAATAAAATTATGGTCATGAAGAGCGGACGCGTGACTGAAAGCGGGACACGCGACGAAGTTATATTTAATCCGAAAGATGAATATACTAAAACGCTTTTGGCAGCTGTGCCGATTATAGGGAGTGAGCCGTACTATGCAGCCTAATAATGATGTAGTGCTTGACGTTAAAAATCTTACTAAAAAATTTGATCTGGGCAAGGGAAAATTTTTAACGGCCTGCGATAATATAAACATGCGCGTCTTTAAGGGCAGCACGATCGGAGTGATCGGCGAGAGCGGCTGCGGCAAAAGTACTTTAGTCCGCACGATCTTGCAGCTGCATCCGGCGACGTCCGGCGAGGTTTTATTTCACGGCGAGAATTTATTAAACGCTACGGGCGAGAAGAGACGTCAGAACAGACGCAAGATTCAAATGGTCTTTCAAAATCCGTCGACTGCTTTTAATCCAAAGCTGAAAGTCAAAGATATATTATGCGAGCCGCTTAAAAATTTTGGCTTGATTAAAAACCGCGAGGTCAGGGACAAGGCCGCTGAATTATTAAAGATGGTCGAGCTGCCTGAAGATTTTATGGATCGCTATCCGCACAGCATGAGCGGCGGACAGAGGCAGCGTCTGGGAATTGCGAGAGCGTTAAGCCTTGAGCCTGAAATTATAGTTTGCGACGAGGCGACAAGCGCGCTTGACGTCTCTGTGCAAAAGACGGTCTGCGAGCTGTTAGTAAAATTACAGCGTGAGAAAGGCGTATCGTATATATTTATTTGCCATGACATGGGACTTGTTGACTTGATGAGCCAGCAGATGGCCGTTATGTATCTTGGCAATATAGTTGAGCTTATCGAGTGGAAACGCATTTCGACGCATGCAAGACATCCATATACTAAAGCTTTATTGGACGTTATATTCAGGACTACTTCGCGCGAAGGCGAGATAAAGCCGTTACAGGGCGATATTCCGAGTCCTGTTAATTTGCCGTCGGGCTGTCCGTTCCACACGAGATGTCCGAGAGCAACTGAGATTTGCAAGCGCGTTAAGCCTGAGCTTAGAGAGCTTGAGCCTGGCTGCAGCGCAGCTTGTCATAATATTTAATTAATAAAGCTCTGTCAAGTTGTTTGCCATATATAAATCGCTTTATGCGTAACCCAATCCTGAAGCCGGAATTTTATTTATTCCGGCTTTTTAATTGTAATATAATTATAAATATAAAATATAAATAAATATGAACTGGAGAATTAGAAAAATTTTCCGGCTTTTATTTTAAATTTTTAATTTTAATTTTTAAACTGGAGAGTAATAAATTTTGAGCGATAAAAATTATTATATTGAAGCTCATGACTTCAACCCTAATGCAAAAATAATTTCAAGGCCGGATATTAAATTCGATGAGGCCGAGGCGGGAATTAAGCTTCACGAGCTGCACGTCAAGCCCGGGACGAAGCAGCTTGTGAATTTTAAATTTAACGGGCTGGAGATCCCTGCGACGTTCATTCACGGCCTGCATGATGATAATAAACTTGAGAAGACTTTTGTTATAACCGCCGGCGTTCATCCCGACGAGTACCCGGGCATCGCCGCATTAGTTCGAACGGCTAATAAAATTAATCCTGAAAAATTAAACGGGCATTTATTATTATTTCACTGCGTGAACTTGCCGGGCTTCTGGGCTCGCAGCCGCTTTGTGCCTGAGGACGGATTTAATTTAAACTCCGGCTACCCGGGGCGGCCTGACGGAACTTTGGGCGAGCGCATCGCTGACTTCTTCGTGAAAAATATTTTCCCGCAGGCTGATTTTATTTTAGATTTACACAGCGGCAGCCCGACCGAGAGATTAACGACTTGCTTATTCTATCCTGAAGACGCGCGGAAAGATATTCGAGATATTTCGTTTAACGCGGCAATGGCTACGGACATTCCCTGGGTGCTTGCGTCTCATGCTAAAGACGGCGAGTACAGCTACGCGGCAAATTATATGAACGTCCCGGGCTTATTGCTCGAGCGCGGCTATGCGGGACAGTGCCGTGAAGAATGGATACGGGCCTTTGAGCGCGACATTGCGTTATTATTAAAGCACTTTAACATGTATGACGATTTGCCGGAGCTGACTAATATTCCGCCGTGCCGCAAAAATATCTGCGAACAGACGTTTTATTTAGCGAGTAAGCACACTGGCCTCTGGTATCCTGATGAAAATATAGTTAATAGCATAATGGAAGGCAGGCTTATCCGCAAGGGTTCGCGCCTTGGCCACATTGAAAATTTTTACGGAGAATTTTTAGGCGACTATTACGCTGAGGCTGACGGAATAATTTTTTATTACACGAGCGGCCTTGCTATCCGCGAGGGCGAGATGCTGGTTGCTTATGGATTATTAAATTAATTTAAGCTTAGGCCGACGCAGCCCGTGCGGCGTTGAGCACGTGAAGATATTTTTATTACACGTCAGGCTTAGCAATACGCGAGGGCGAGATGTTAGTTGCTTATGGGTTATTAAATTAAAATTAAATTAAATTAAGCTCGTGAGATAATTGCGGCAAGCGTTTTATAATTTAAAATTAAATTCGCCCGTTAATAAATTAAATTAGCGGGCGTTAATTTAATTTATGACTGCTTATTATTACCGCAAAAATTTTTACACATGATATAATTTAAGAAATTTTAAAATCTAAAAGTTTTATAAATAAAAATTTTTTAGCTACGCCCGTGCGGCGAGCACTTAAAAATCACAACTACAAAAATTTATTATAAATTATTTTGCCGCAAGATTTTATAAATTTAATTTTAAAAATAATGTTACGCAAAAATTTCCGCGCGAAAAAATTTTATTAAGCAAAGTTTTTTTATTATATAATTAATTTAAATTAAATTTAGGAGTGATGACTTTAATCATGCACAGCAAAATAAAAATTTTCGCGAGATTTTTAAATTTTTTAATTTTAATTTCTGGCGTGACGTTAGCTTTAACGCCGTTCATTTTATTTCCCGTCTGCGAAGGCTTAAGGCTCGACGGCTCGCGCATGATTTGCTTTAACAGCGCGATATTAATTACTGCAAGCGGCGTTTTAATAGCTTTATCGGCTTTAATTAATTTTAAATTCAAAAATATTTTTATAGCTTTAATAGCTTTAGCGAGCTTTATTATTCCCGTAAATAATTTTTTAAGCTTTGGACTTTGCGGCAGCCTCGAGCATGAATGCCAGGCCGTCATGATGCCCAAGGCCGGAATGTTAATAGCTTTAATAATTTTAATCAGCTTTATAAATTTAATTTTAAATTTCTTAAGCAGCGAGAGGCGTTAAATAATGCTTAACAAAAATTTAAATTTAAATTTAGCGTTAAAGAATATCAGAATGCGGCCGCAAAGAAATTTTTGCATTATATTAAGCTTGTTAATCTTCGCATTCTTATTATTTGCAGGCAGCGTATTATTAACTGGATTATCTAACGGTTCGCAGAGCATGGCTGACAGATTAGGAGCTGATATAATGCTCGTGCCTTCGGGTTATGATCCGCATATTGACAGCATATTATTAAGCGGCAAGCCCTCGACTTTTTATTTGCCCGAAGATGCTTTAAATAAATTAAACGAGATTAATTCAAATCCTGATATAGATATTGGCATAGGCGCAGTCTCGCCGCAAACTTTTCTTGCGACATTAAACGCGTCTTGCTGCTCTTATCCTGTGCAGTTAATCGGCATTGATTATAATTCGGATTTTATAGTCAAGCCGTGGCTCGAGAGCGCAATTCACCGTGAGCTCAACGACGGCGAAATTATAACAGGCTATCACGTGTCAGGACAGCCCGGCGAGATATTAAAATTTTTCAACAAAGATTTATTAATTGCAGGACGTTTAGAGCAAACGGGAATGGGATTTGACTCGGCAATTTTCATGAATAAAAATACTATTGCAGTTCTGGCAAAAGAGGCCGAGCGCATAACAGGCCGCAAAATTTCAAATAAATCCGGCATGACTTCAGTTATAATGTTGAAGCTCAAGCCAGGCTATGACTCTGTAGTCTCAGCGGGCGAGCTTAACCGTCAGCTCAACAAGCACGGCATTTATGCTTTATTCAGCAAAAAATTTGTAAACAAAATCAGCGACAGCTTATCTATAATCTCAAGCATAATTAAATTTATTTTAATAATAGTCTGGCTGTTTGCAGTAATAATTATTGCTTTGTTATTCACGCTCTCGCTCTCCGAACGCAAAGGCGAGATGGGAATATTGCGAGTTCTTGGCGCGAGCAGAAATAAATTAACGAGTTTAATTTTAACGGAGTCTTTATTAACGAGTTTCTACGGCGCGATATTAGGCGCGATATTAGCGGCTGCGGCTGTCTTTGCGTTAAGGCCTTATATAATCAACAGCTTAAAGATGCCGTTCTTATTGCCTGATATTTTTAATTTAATTTTATTATTTATCAGCGCAATATTAATTTCAGTCTTGACCGGCGCGGCTGCGTCAGGCTATGCTGCGTTTAAAGCCGGGCGCGATGATATTTATAATGCGGCAAAAAATTTTTAAAATTTAAAGCAAGATGCGGAGCTTGCAAAAATTTTTTTAGAGTACATGCCCGTACTCTCTCAACCTTACAGGTGCGACTATATCTTGCCTCCACTGTAAGGGGAGGTGGCAGACTTTAGTCTGACGGAGGGGTGAAAGGGCGTACATATTTTTAATAGCTTTTAATAGCATTAATTTAAAAAATTTTCACGAAAGAGATTTAATTTAAAATGGCGTTATTAAAATTAAATAATATAAGCAAAGAGTACGAGCGCGGCGGGAAAAAATTTCCGGCTGTAAACAACGCGAGTTTGGAGATTAATCAAGGCGATTATGTAAATATAACGGGACGTTCGGGCAGCGGCAAATCAACTTTATTAAATATTGCGGCGGGAATGTTAAGCCCGAGTTCCGGCAGCGTTGAACTTGACGGCGAGTTATTAAATTTTAAGAGCGATAAAGAACTTTCGCTGATGCGCAATAATAAAATCGGATTCATACCACAAGGGCTTGCGGCTTTAAATTATTTAAGCGTTCTTGAAAATATTTTATTGCCGTTCTATTTATATCCTGATAAAAATTTCGGCGACGCAGACGGCTATGCAAGAATTTTGCTTGAGAAATTTAATATAGAAAAATTAGCCGACGCTTATCCGAACGAGTTATCCGGCGGAGAATTAAGACGCGTTATAATCGCAAGAGCTTTAATTAACAGGCCTAAAATTATAATCGCTGACGAGCCGACGGCTGATTTAGATTTAGAAAATATTAATAATATCATGCAAATTTTCACTAAGCTCAACGAGCAGGACGGCACGACTTTATTGATAGTCTCGCACGATCAAGAGGCTTTAGCTTACGGCAAAAAATTATTTATCATGAGCGAAGGCGTGTTAAGCTTAAAAAATTAATTCAGGCCTCGCAAGCCAGAACAAAACAGTTAAAGCAGCGAATAAAGCAAAGCGAATTAAATTATTCCGCCTCCGCTCTCTTCGCTGTTTAATTTTCTTCTCTTGCAGTCTTGACTTTAATCTATTATCTAATTTCAATTTATAATCTGCCTTTAAATAAATTCTTAAAACTTTATTAAATTTATTAATGCTTTAGGCTTTGCCATAAGCTCTCCAAGCTGAACAGCATACTAGAACAGTCTAACTTTTCATTTTTATGCAGCAGCTTATCCATTTCTTAAATTAATTATAATCTATTTATTCATTAATTAATTTATAAATTTATAATTATTTAAATTTAATTTATAAAACAGCAAGAGCGCAAAAAAAATACCGGGCGTTTTAATTCGCCCGGCGTTATTAAAAATTAACTTAAAGCTATGCAGTTGTTTTTATTGGCGTTAATTCTGAGTTGACATTAATAAAATCTTTGACCTCGGCTAAAATGCTCTTTGTTTTCTCGTTTGCATTCGGAATTACGACTCGCTTAGCATAGTTAAACAACGCGCGTAAAGTTTTAATAAAAGCTTGGACTGTCACAGACACAGCCCGCACGGTCTTTTCACTGCCCTTCGAGACTAACTCAAGCAATTTATCAGAAGCGGAGTAAACTATCAATGCGATTGAGAGAAAGACCGGCATCGCGGCGATAAAGCCAAATAACTCCATAAAGACATGCAACCCGATATAAACGAATTCGTAGCTAAAAGTTATTATCAAAACCAAGCTCACGAGAGCTAAAAGCATTACAGCGATGTCCACGGCTAAGCTGCCTTTGTTTGCAGCCTCAATAATTTTTGCCTCTTCCAGAGCCGCACATGCTATTGCAGAAGCTTGCTCAGGGGTTAAATTTTCGCCTGCTTTGGCAGTTTCGCAGTAAATTATCATTGACGCTATAGCCCTTAAATCAAAAGAAGTCTCTGAGAATTGAATTAATATCCTCGCTGCTTTATCTCCAGAGAAATATTTAAGATCGAAGTCCTGCTCTTCTAAAGATGAAAATAAAATATCGGAGTTCATGAGCATATCTGCTGCTTTATCACGCAAAAATTTTGAAAGTTCTTGCGACACGTCCGCATTCTCATCAATTACAATATTCTCTTGCTCAGTGTCTCCGGCCAAGCCTGTTATAAAATCAAGCCAAAGTTTGCAGCGTTCTAGATCGGTCTTGCCTTCCTCGAGCTGATCCTGAAATTTCTTAACGAACTCATCTGGATTTTTTTGCGCTGCTTGAAAATTATCGTCCCAGCTCTTCACTCCAGCAAGTATTCTATCGCATATATCGCCGGGGGCATTATTGCTAAAATATGCGGAGTAAATTTCTGCCATGACGTCATTTAAATTCTCGCCTCCATCTAAAACTCTAGAGACATACGGCAAAGCTGAATCTCTTATTGCTTGTGCTTGCGCTTGTTCCATTGAAAATTCCTCCTTAAATATTTAATTTAATTTAATTTTAAATTTATTAAGAAATATCACAAGATATTAAAAATAGGAAGTTATTTGCCTGTGATTAAAATGTCGCGCTCCCGCTTTTCAATCAAGACGGCTATGCTGTTAATTTCTTTTCTTAAACAATCATACACGGCCAAATCGTATTTACATAAATTACTTCGCATTTCAGTATCTTCCTGCAAAACTTCGCGGGCATTATTATCTTCATTTACAAGCCTCGCATTTTCAATATGATAATCTTTATATTTAAATAAAATATTATTAGAGACAGTATTAAATCCTTTGCGAAGCATCCGGCAGTAGCTCACGGCAATGCTCTCGACATTCTCGAAACTGTCGCCGTAAACCTTAAAATTTTTATCGGCAACTTCGTTTAAAGCGTTCTTCCAGTCGCTGCCGGATATAACATAGTTGTTGAAAAATTCTGTCTCACGCGACAGTTTGCGCAGAGCTATGTTCACTAAATTTTGAATGTCAGAGCCGATTAACATTCGCGGCGTATTATCAGGCTCAGTAAATTTATTATCTATAATTTCATAAAAAATTTTTTTCTCCCTGCAGCCGCTTTCAAATAGTCTTACGCTCTCGTCCGTTATGCCTCGGGCTCTTGCTGCGTTATGTTCGGCTTTGTCCATGCAAGCCAGAAATATATCCGCACACTCCTCTCTCGTCGGCAGATACACTGCATAAAGACCTGAGAACCTGCCGCTCCTAAAAAATTCTTTGGGCAGTCCGCCGATATCATTTGCTGTCGCGAATATAAAAACCGGAGATTTATTTTCTTGCATCCATCCAAGCATATAAGCAAACATTCTTTTAAACGACGGTGAGTCTGACGAGTCAGACTTTGCCCCGCTGAAGCCTTTCTCCAGCTCATCTATCCATAAGACGCAAGGCGACATGGCCTCGGCAGTCTTTAATGCATCCCGCATCCTTTGCTCGGCCACTCCTAAATATTTATCCATAAGACTGCCTATATCTATCTTCAATAACGGAAAGCCTAAAGTCCGAGCTGCAAATTTTGCTGCCTCGCTCTTACCGCACCCAGGTATTCCGCATAATAAAACGCCTTTGGGCGGAGGAGTACCCAGGCTCTTCATGTAGGACGCGGCCTTTCTCAACGGATCTTTTTGACCATCAAGCCAGTCTTTAAAATTTTTCATGCCGCCTATATGCCCGTCAGGCGCGCACTCTTCAATAATGCTGCCCTGCATCTTCTGGCTTTTGCGTTCCTGTATAATTTTTTTGACATCATCGAGATTATAAAAAGATGACAAGGCCTGTATCCTTTGCGATATAAGCTCGACCTCTTCAACCGTAAAGCCGAGCATCATAGACGGAATTCCAGAACCGAAATCATCGTTCCCGAGTATTTGCTCTATAATGCTCTTTATCTCGCCCTCGTCAGGGTACTTAACGTCAATAAATTCAGTATAAAGCTTTAAATATTCCGGCAAGATAATATCAGCCGAATAAATAATTACCGCACTGCTATGCAGGACATCATACTGCGGATGATTGACGTCATGATAATCTGAAACATATTCTCTTAAAGACTCAAAAATATCTTTATTAGATTTAACAATATCGGCTTCATCACCGAAAGAACTTATTTTCTTTACCCAGATATGCGGCACAGCGTACTTAGTATTTTCAGTTGACACGTCAATGCCTTTATAAAGCATGGCATTTTTATCTTTAGACGGTACTCCGTAAGAGTAATTCTCGCAATATTTAAGCTGTTTGTCCTCCCCGTCTTGCAGCTCATATAACGGCCTCAGAATATTTAACTCGTCATTATGCGCACCGCCGGAGCTTAACAGCACGACAAGCATATTTTCTTCTGACATTACAAGCTTCTTTATAAAAATATCCGAGTCAGTCTTAATGTAAAGTATAGGCATTCCCGAGACTAAAGCCTTGCGGCATTTTTTAAGAACGTCATTTAATACGTTAGACATGCTGCTGTGCCTCCGTTTCAAAATTCAAAGTAAATTTTTGCAGAGTTATAATTTTAAAAACATTCTCTACCGTCGCCAAAATATGATCGCTGAACTTCTCGTTGAAAACCGAGAAACTTTTATCAAAGCCTGAGAGCAAAAATTCTTTATTATTAACAAATTTCTCTAAGATTTTAGGAGAAGCGTCCTCCCGCTTGTACTTATCTCTAGTTGTTTTTACGGATGTATCCGCGAGAAGTTCAGCTGCAATTACTCCACCGGTAAATCCTACGAATACGCCTAGAATACCTCCAACAGCCACTCCTCCTCCAGTACAGACTCCGACTATTAACCATTGTGCAATTTTCCTGAACCCAGACGTAAAATCAATTTCTAAAAATTTTAAAAACTCTGACATATCAATATCTGTGATATCTAATTTCTCAGCTTTAAGTATTTCCCATATGTTATTTGGTATAACAAAAGGTGCTGTGACTTGCTGAGAGTAAAGCGCATTAACTTTATTATTAATTTCCGCGACTATTTTTTGCGAAAGTTTTCTCTTCCACTCTGCGATCCCCTGTTCTGTGACTCTTGCAACATCTCTGCTCAGTTGAGCAGACTTCATAGCCTCATCAAAGTCTTGATTTAGATCTTTTAACGACCTGTCTACATCACTATCTTTCCAAGCTTCAACACACAACTCCAGCTCGTCTTTTATCACTTCAAAAATTTTTTCTTCAAGAATATTTTTAAGCGTTGTAATATTGCAGCACTCATCATTTGTAAGTTTTTCGGCCACTTCTAAAATACAATCCGGAAGAGTTTTATCAATGACAGCAACAACCGCGAGACCGTTTGCAATCGTTAACGACGGATTTTTGTCAACGCGTATATTTGAAATTTCAAATACATCGCTGCAAACATCTTTTACAAAGCCCATCTTAGAAGCTCCGCCGCTTAAAACTATAGTATCTAAAGGCAAGCCTTTTATCTTATCCTTGGCATCTTCAAAAAATTTGCGCAGTAAATCTTTCCATGAGCCTCTAAGTGTATTTTGAGCATCAATTTCAAGTTCTTGCTGACGCTTAGATACGACCATTTCCATTAATCTCTCGTCGATTCGTATATTGCCTTGGTATTGTTGATTTATGTCATCTGTAAAGGTAAAAGTTTTTGTCGAGTAGGCCGGATCGATTTGCCCGCTGTAAAAGTCCTCTTTAAATTCGCAGCATTTGTTGACGGCTTTGTCGCATGAGTTCTGAGAAACAATTCCCGCTTGTGCGCTCTCAAGCGCAATTTGCGTCATCTCTTTCTCTATTAAACTCGCGCCCAAGTTCCAGCTGAACTCTATTTTTTTACGGCCTAACAGCATATAACTAAAATCAGCCGTTAAAGAGCCGAAATCACAAACCGCAATGCCGCCCGCAGCAGAATAACGCTCGTTCCCCGAGGCTATAGAGCTGAACGCTGCCGCGCGTGACTCTGGAATAATCGTTACGCTTCTTACATTAAGAGCTTTCATTAATAAATCGTGATACTTCTTGCGGGCTGCAGTTCCAGTCCAAGCTGGACTCGCAGGACAGCCTACAAATATATCAAGATCTGCAAAACTTAAATTATTGCCTATGCCACCCCGAAGACTGCAAATATTTTTAACAAGCTTATAAAAAAAGCACGCCATAAGCTGGCCGTGAGTTACAGGAACACCTTCACGCACTACATCGTCAAAGCTTTTAGCTTGCAAATTCTCATCTCGAAGCGGCTGGGCTTTAAAATATGAAAATATTTCAAGCCCAGGATTATTTAACGGAATTTCATCGCCGATAAAAATTTCTCCAAGACTTTCAAGGTCTTTCGAACTCGGGCTAAGCTTCTCAGCAAGGCTGTTAATCTTATTAATCTGTTGACGATTTAAAGCAATTCTGGACTTAATCACAACTCTGCCGTTGCTGTCCAACTGCGAATTACTAAAGCTAAATTTTCCGTCGCTATAATACGGGTATGCAGACGCTATGCTGCGGTCTCCAAAGTCAATGCATACTGCATTCATATTTGCATTCCTCCTTATAAAATAAATTTATTAATCTATCTCGATGACAAAATTATTTCTGCGTCTTCTAATATAAAAACCCTTGCTGCCCGGGAAGAATGTTAATAAATTTTTGCGGGACAGAACAGCTGCGCTCCTGCCGCTCTCAGATACCGCCGTTTCAGTGTAATGCTGAGCTGCTTCGTTGTTTCCAATAACAGGCGTGAAACTGCGCGTTAAAAACGCTGCGCCATCTTTGACTTTCTTAAATTCATGGCCGGCTTTAGACAGAACGACACCGTTCTCAAAAAGAATTTGGCACTCGTCATTCACGAATGCAGCCTCAACGACTTTCAGTCTCTGCATGTTTAAATAATTTTGATCGCTCGGATTTGCTAATCTAAAATACCTCAAGTCAGCCCTGGCGTCCTTGACGAGCAAAACTCCCTGCTCATTATTGCCCGCTGCGACCGAACTTACGTTTTGCAAATTTAAAGTATTAACTACGGTATTTAATTTATTAAAAATTGTAATCTCATCACTCGCATAATCTTTACGTGCAATGCAAATGTCATGGCTTATAGACACGCACGGCAGAAATTTTATTATCTTGCCTTCGTAGACATTGCAGTATCTGAATTCGCCGGGCATTAGGCTTAAAGATTGCTCAAGCACGCTGTGTCTATTATATAACTCGATGCTAACGTTTAAATTTTTATTTAAATTATTACTTAACGCCCTGACACATACAGTCTTGATTAAAGAATTTTGATCGGGTAATCTGTCTGATTCGTGATAGAAAAATCTATAAGGCTGCTCGCGAGCCCGAAGCTCTTGAACAGACTGCGTAGCGTCAAAATAATTTATAGCATTAATTTTGCTTTGATCTTTGCTTGCAAGTTCAATATCAGCCCATAAAGTTTTGTCTGTTTCCATTGCATTAACTTCGCACAGTTCAGCTATCGCAAGCAAAATAAAACTCTCCGGATAATTAGCTTTATTATTTTGCGCTATAAACTCAAGTTTATTTAAAATGTCAGCGTCTTGAAGCTCTTCGCTCCATGATTCATAATTATCTTTTAGAACGTTTTTCAAAAATTCTTGTGCTGATTTTTTAGCTTGAGCTTGAGGCTGCTTTATAATTTCAAACCAGAAGTCTTTAGTGAGATACTTAGCGACATAAATTTCTTGAGGATGTTTGCGGCAGACAAGATGCGATACCAAAGGCAGACAGTGCAGCACGGCAAAATTGATAAATTTTTCCAGATTTAAAAGAAGTTCGCGCGGGGAAAAATTTTTTTTCAGATCGAATAAATTAAAAACAGGCTCTCCGGATATTTTTATAAGCATCATGTAAATAATACCTCCAATGATAAAATAAATCACCGGTATTTTAACAAGTTTTAAGTCCTAAAACATGACATTATAAATAGCAAGTTTTCAAATTAAATCGTAGATAAATTTCTGTTTAGACTGCTCTTGATCTTTAATAATTTGCAAAGTTTCGATTATATCATCTACACCTATCCTGTCCCCGTCCCTCTCCGATCTATGCCATGCGGCCGCCTTGATTATCATGTCCTGCATGTCAGACTCTTCAAATCTATACGAAAATTTTTCTAACAAAGCTTCAGCCTCGTCAAGCTTAAGCTCCAAGGCGTTTATTAATCTTAATACAGTTTTCTTTTGAAGCGTTTTGCGTCTGCTATTGGGATCACGAATGCTTTGCCATGTTCATTTGTCGATTTGTGCGTAATTATAAAAACGCTCGTGATTAACTTCCTGGCTTCCATTATGCTGAAACTCAGGATTACCGAGAGCTTTTATCCGGCTTTCAAGTTTAAGCTCATCGTAAAGGCTGATATGTGTGTTTGAATTGGCTTGACTAAACTCTTCTGCCTTACAAAGTATAGCATTACTAATCGTCATAAATTACCCGCCTCACTTTAAATTAAAAATTTTAAATTAATTTAAAAAATTTTAACATGTATAGGGCGGCAAGACTTACTATTATAAATATACATAAAAATTAAATTAAATTATCAATTTATAATCTCCGCAAAAATATTTAATAACTCATTTAAATTAGTTGAGCATCCGGCGCGGCGTCTCAGCTCGGCAGCTCCGGCCATGCCCTTTAATAATCCTGCGGCCATCCGCTTAATCAAAACTACGGCCTGCCGCTCTCCGATTTCAAGCTCTGCTGACTTGCCAAGCTCGTAAATATTTTTAACTCGCTCCTGCGCATTTAAATTTTCAAATTTTTTATAGCCCAACGCGTCCAGAGCCTCGCACACTAGCCAAGGGTTCGCGATCGCGCCCCGGGCAATCATTACATTAACGCATCCAAAACTTATATATTCTATTATATCTTGTTTTAATTTCACGTCGCCGCTTGCGCCGATCAAGCCCGGAAAATTTTTTGCGGCAGCTTTAACAAAAGTTTTATCGGCAAAGCCCTCGTAACGCTGAGCAGCCGTTCGACCGTGAATGCAAATATTATCAGCTCCGGCGTTCGCTAAAATTTCTACAAATTTTAAAGTCTCGTCTAAACTTTCAAGCCTTCTAATCTTCACCCAGACCGGCAGGCCAAGAGCCTGTAAATTTTTTGTCATGTTAAACGCCATATCAGGCTTATTCAATAACGCCGCTCCGGAACCAGTGCGGGTGACTTTCGGCATCGGACACGCCATATTAATTCCGAACGCCGCGAAATTTTTATTATATTTTAAAGCCGCCTCCGCGCCCGCGCACAAAATTTTATCTTCCGGCGCAAATAACTGCACTATCACCGGCTGCTCCTGTTGCGAAGTCTCGAGCATGTTTAAAGTCTTTAAATTATTTCGATAAAGCCCCGCGCAGCTAATCATCTCCGTATGAACTGCCGCGGCGCCTAATCGCACAAAAAATTCACGCAGCGGCCTGAGCGTCACGCCCGCCATCGGAGCGAGGCACACTGGATTTTTTAAATTAATCAAGCTCATAATTTATTTTATATTTATCTTTCAAGTCCAAAATTCTTAACACGCTCTCGTCGATTCTGCGCTCAGAGATCTCTCCGGATTGCACAGCGTTCAAGACTGCGTTAAACGAGCTGACATAATCATAAGGCATCAACAAAATATCATTGCCGGCCTTAAGTGCAAGCACTGCCGCCTCTTCTGACGAATAGTGATCGCATATTGCTTTCATGATAAGCGCGTCAGTAATTATCACGCCCTTGTAGCCCAACTCGTCCCGCAGCTTCCCTGTTATTATCTCACGGGTCAGCGTCGCAGGCCGCAGTGTCGCGACGGCCGGTTGTGACTGTGACGCACTAACGCGCTCCCTCGTCGGCTGGCTTATTAAGTTCTGATGCGTAAGATTATGGTGAGCCGTTGCCGAGCTCTTGCCGCTTATACTTTCAAGTGTCACATGCGCGGTCATAATGCAGTCGGCCTTGTCAAGATTATCTATAAACGGGATCAGCTCGCACTTTAATAACTCGTCCCACGTCTTATACACTGCAGCATAGCCCGAGTGCGTGTCGTCTTTAGTATCGCCGTGCCCGGGAAAATGTTTCAGGCAGCCGGCTATATCCTGAGCATGAAGTCCGTCGAGATACGCTCCGGCCATCTTTGACACGAGTTCAGGCCTCGTCCCGAAAGCTCTGTCGCCGATTATTATATTTTCAGGATTAGTATTTATATCAGCTACAGGAGCGAAGTTCAGCGTGAAGCCGTACTCCTTTAAATATCCGCCGATAACTTGCGCAGCTCTGTAAGCGTTCTTAGCATTTCCGGTATTGCCGATTGCCTCCATGCTTTTAAATTTCGTCACGTTAAATTTATTATGATTAGCGATGCGGGCAATGCGTCCGCCCTCTTCGTCGACAGCCATGATCGGCGAAATTTTACAGGCGTTCTTGAGTTCATCAATAAAACTTTTTAACTGAGCCGGTCCTGATATATTTTTGCCGAATATCGCGAACCCTCCGGCAGGGTACTCCATGAGCGTCTTACGCATAAGCGGCGTCAAACTCTTTGAGCCTGGCTTCTTCGAGTCGTGTATATGCTCAAGGCTCAGGCTCGTGTCCAATTGATCCGGACGAATTATAAACAGCTGGCCGACCTTCTCGTTAAGCGTCATTCCTTTTAAAATCTGCCTAGTGTCTGACGCTGATGCAACGGCACAAGCAGCGCAAAAAATTATTATTA
>JAFSNU010000015.1 GCA_017447325.1 Synergistaceae bacterium
AGCGCGGCGTGCAACGTCATGCCTCAGAACATGCAGGCCGTGATAAATTTTAGATTAAATCAAGCTGACAATATCGACGATTTATTTACAAGAGCCGAGAGAGCACTGCAAAAATTAAATTTTAATATTAAATTAAGATACTTGCAGGCTAATAATCCGTCTAAAACTGCAAGATATAATTCTTACGGCTATAAAGCTTTAGTGAAGAGCTTAAATAAATTTTATAAAAATATAAATTTTATTCCGTCGTTGACAGTCGGAGCGACTGACGCGCACTGCTACGAAATTATTTGCGATAATTGCCTGAGATGCAGCCCGTTCATGGCGGATTTAGAAGATTCAAGACGAGGAGTTCACGGCACAAACGAAAGAATTTTAATTAATACTTATATTCACGGGATTAAAGTTTTAATAGATTTTATTATTAATACTTGCGTTGAGATTTAATGCCGCCTGTTAGAAAAATTATAGACGCAATTTTAAGCGGCACGAGAGATAATAATATTGCATTTGCTGATTTACAGCGCGTACTTTTATCGCTTGGCTTTAAATACCGTGTTAAAGGCGATCACTTTATATATTGGCGAAGCGGCATTGACGAAATTATAAATATACAACCGGACGGCAATAAGGCTAAAGCTTATCAAGTTAAACAAGTGCGGGCTGTTATAATAAAATACAGGCTAATTTAATAAGCGGGGAGTTTTGATTATAAAATGTACAAGTACGAGCGGATTATATACTGGTCGAAAGATGATAATAAATTTATTGTTGAAGTTCCTGAGCTGCCGGGATGCATGGCCGACGGCGAGACTATAGAGGACGCAGTTAAAAACAGCGAGCTTATTATCTCAGAATGGATTGATACCGCCGGAATGTTGGGGCGTGAAATCCCACAGCCTAAGGGCAGACTTATTTACGCGTAATTAATTAAAAATTCGCGGCGGGCTGAATTAATTTTTAACCCGCCGCTTTATTTTAATTTTAAATTATTTTAATTATTTTAATAAATCTTGCAGCTTGGCCAAGCGTCTTATAGACTCGTCCAAAGTTTCCTCGCTGCGCGCGAAGTGAAGCCTGATTAAGTTATTAACGTCCTCTTTAAAGAAGCTCGAACCAGGAACAGCAGCGACGCCTATATTCTTAATCACCCATTCGCAGAACTCTAAATCGCTCATGCCGTTAAACTGCGGCAGATTTAAGAAATCTTGTATATCTACCATGACGAAATAAGTTCCAGCCGGAACGTTATGTTTCAGGCCTATGTCGTCAAGACCTTTAATAAATTTGTCGCGCTTGCGTGTGTATAACGCGCGTAAATCTTCGTAATAACTTTCCGGCAAATTTAATCCCGTGACAGCGGCCTCTTGCAGCGGCGCCGCAGCTCCGACTGTTAAGAAGTCGTGAACTTTACGCGCTCCGTCAACGACGTCAGCCGGTCCGATTAAATAGCCTAAACGCCAGCCGGTGATCGAGAAAGTTTTTGATAAAGAATTGCAGGTGATAGTATGCTCGAACATGCCGGGCAAGCCGGATGCGTAAACGTGTTCGTGAGGCTTAAAGACTATA
>JAFSNU010000139.1 GCA_017447325.1 Synergistaceae bacterium
CTGTTCTTGATAATTCTTTGGCTTGTCTCAGACTCCAGCATTAAATAATATATTAATATAACGCCTAAGAAAAATATTATGACCAATGCTGATACAGCCATGCTCTTAAATGCGGATTTATCTTTCATCATCGCGCGTTATTCCTCGCTTTATTTAACTATAGTAATATCGCTTCCGAACCATTTTTGAGATATTTCGCCGAGAGTTCCGTCCGCTTTCATCGCGCTTATAATCTCCTGCACTTTATCTCTTAAAGTCTTGTCAGCCTTTCTAAAGCCTATTGCAAAATCCTCTTCGCCTAAGCTCTCTCCAAGCACAAAATACTGTTCGTTATCTTCTATGTCTATAAAATAATAAGCAGTCAGCGAGTCAACAAGTCCTGCGTCAAGCTCGCCCGGCTTTAAAGCTTTAAGAATTGCTAAATTATCATCATAAAGCACGGCTGATAAATCTTTATAAATATCAAGAGCTTCAAGAGCCTCTTGCGTAGTCGAGCCGGACTGAACGCCGATTCTCTTGCCTTTTAAATCTCTCAGCCACTTTGCCTTGCTGCTTCCGTGAACGACAAATATTAAGTCTTCTTTAATATAAGACTCTGACAGATTCATATCTCTAATCGAAGACGGTATAACTGACATGCTGCCGATGCAGTCTATCGAAGCTGTATTTAATTCGTCCTCTTTTGCGTCCCAGTTAATCGGCTTTGTGATTAAAGCAATTCCAAGTCTGCTGCAGACTTCTTTCATCATGTCAACATCAAAGCCTATAAAATCTCCGCTTGAATTATAAAAGCTCATCGGCGGAAAATTTGCGTCAAGTCCTAATACAAGCTTTTTAGCTTTTAATACTTGCATCAGCGAGTTATCGCTTATTGCCGCGTCAGGCCGGTTAATATATTTCCCGCACAAGACAAAGGCCGCCGCGCTGAACGCAAGCAGAGCAATTATACATAAAATTATAAAATTCCGCCTCAAGAGCCGCAGCCCCTTTCTTGTCTTGATTTATTATTTATTAATTTAATTTAGTATATCATCAATTAATTTTCTTGTTTAATAATTCAGCCTGATAATTTAATTTACGCGTGCTGTTCTTGCGCAATTAAATTTAAAATTTATTATAAACTTGCTTTATATCTTGACTGCGTTTAATCTCGCGCTGCTTTTGCCATGCGTCCTGCAAGGCTTTCATGATTTTAAGGCGGGTTTTATCATTGCTCCAGTTCTTCTCGGCCTCGCTTGTATTATTATTAATTATATGCTCGTCGTTCACAGGCACGCGCTGAATGCTAAAATTTTCTCCGTCAAAGGCTATAGAAGAGCCGTCCTGAAATGGGATGTATATATTCTTGCTCATGTTTTTATTTTAAATTTAACGGCAGCCTCGCCGACATCACAAGCGCGTCCTCGCCGTCGGAATAATAGCCGCGTATTACAAAATTTTTTGGAAATTCAAAATTAAATTTATGATATAAATTCTGAGCCGGAATATTAGTGCGCCTGACGCGTAAAATTAAAGTCTTAAATCCTAAATAACCGGCGCAGTCGCCCGCCGCCATAACAAGCTGCGAAGCAACACCGCGCCGTCTAAATCTTCTCGACACTAACAGCGACATTAACACGCCCGTCTTAGCGTCGATTTTAAAATCTTGCTTTAAATCTCTTTCACGCCCGATTACTGCGAGGCCTAATAATTCTTGATTAGCCGCGAACGCTCCGATATAACTTAACTCGTTATTCGACGCCGGACTAAAGTCATAATTAATTATGCTCTCAGGCCAAGGCCAAGGACTTTCGGCGTTTAATTTTAACACAGCCTGCAAGTCGTTAGGCTCGCAAAATCTTATCTCGGGCAGGTACATAAATTAAAATTAAATTTAATTAATCTTTCATGCCTCTGTCGATCGTCTGCGTTCTGTCCGGACCGACCGCAACAAGTTTAACAGGCGTGTTTAACTCGCGCTCGATATAATTCACATAGTCCTGCGCGGCTTTAGGCAGCTCTTCAAATCTCTTGCACCATGAAATATCTTCGCTCCAGCCCGGCAAAGTCTCGTAAACCGGCTTGGCGTTCTCTAATACGCGCGTGTCCGTCGGGAACGTGTCAACTCTCGTCCCGTCCTCAAGCTCATAAGCCACACAGACTTTCACCGGCCCCATTCCCGTTAAAACATCAAGCTTCGTTAAAGCTATAACGTCCGCGCCGTTTAATGCGCTGCTGTATCTTAATACAACCATGTCAAGCCAGCCGCAGCGTCTCGGTCTTCCCGTCGTCGCTCCGAACTCACCGCCCTGAGTTCTTAACTTCTCGCCGACCTCGCCTAAATCTTCCGTGGGCATCGGACCCTCGCCGACTCTCGTCGTGTAAGCTTTCACAACTGAAATCGTGCGGTCTAAATCTCTCGGCGCAAGTCCCGTTCCGGTAAATGCTCCGGCCGCTGTAGTCGATGAGCTCGTAACATACGGATAAGTTCCGTGATCTATATCAAGCAAGGCCGCCTGAGCTCCCTCGAGCAAAATTCTCTTGCCGTCGTCAACAGCTTTGCGCAATAAAGCAGTCGTGTCCTCGACGTAAGGCGCAAGCACCTCGCCCCATTTACGCGCCGGATTATAAACTTCGTCGAACGGCAGCGGCTTCTCGTTATAAAGCTTAGTTAATATCATATTCTTTTCCTCTAATATCTGCGTTAATTTCTCGCGCAGAATATCGGCGTTCAATAAATCTTCAATTCTCAAGCCTGAGCGCGAATATTTGTCAACGTAGCACGGGCCGATTCCGCGTCCTGTCGTTCCGATCTTGCGGCCTTTGCCTCTCGCAGCTTCCTGAAGCTTATCAAGCATCTTGTGATAAGGCATGACAACATGAGCGTGCGGACTTATCGCAAGACGCGCCCTGTCCTGTCCCTTGTCAAATAATTCTTTCGTCTCGTTTATAAACTGCTCCGGCTCTATAACTAAGCCATTGCCCAGCACGCATAACTTTCCGGGATAAAGCATTCCGGACGGCAGCAAGTGAAAGACGACTTTCTCGCCGTTCACGATTACAGTATGGCCGGCGTTCGCTCCGCCCTGCGCACGTGCAAATACATCGACTTCTGAGCCTAACAAGTCAACAACTTTGCCCTTGCCCTCGTCGCCCCACTGAGCTCCAAGCAATAAATCAACGCGTCCCTTTTTATTACTCATAATAAATTCTCCTTAAATTAAAAATTAAATCCTAAATTTAAAATTTTTATTAACTAAACGTTCTTGCCGCGTTTAACTTTCTTTGCGTTATTAATATTTTTATTAATTTTAATATTTTTATCAGACTTCGGCTCAGCTGCTTTATACTGCTTTACAACTTCAGCCTTTGCACGCTGCAGCTGCGCGTCAGCCGTCACGTCCTTGCTCGGCTCGCCCTTGACTTCAATATCAGGCGACAGTCCGACATGATCTATCATTCGACCCGACGGCGTGTAATATCTCGCGATCGTGACATAAATGCCAGAACCGTCAGTCAACGGGAACAAAGTCTGCACAGACCCCTTGCCGAAACTTTTTTCACCGACCAGCACCGCGCGGCCTCGATCCATTAACGCTCCGGCGACGATCTCTGACGCACTCGCGCTGCCTCCGTTAATCAAAACTGCCATCGGCAAGTCAGTCATGTGGCGTGACTTATCAGCTGTATATTTTTCGTTGGCTCTTTCAGAACGTCCTTTGGTCTCGACGACCGGCCCACCGTTTAAGAATATCGCGCAGATTTTCACAGACGCGTCCAAAAGTCCGCCGCCGTTGTTTCTTAAATCCAAAACTAAACCCTTTGCGCCCTGCCTTATCACATCGCGCACGGCGTTTCTCACGTCCTCGTCCGTCTTCTGCTTGAACTGCGTTAATTTAATATAGCCCACGTCGTCCGACAGCATGTTATAACGTACGCTCTCGATCTTTATTATCTCGCGGGTTATCTCAAAATTTAAAATTTTATCGACGCCTTCCCTGAATATTCCAATATTAACTTTAGTGCCTGGCTCGCCGCGCAATTTCTGCACAACCTGCTCAGAATTCCAGCCGACGACAGACTCGTCATTAACTTGAACAATTTGATCCTTGGGCTTCAATCCGGCCTTCTCCGCCGGCGAATCTTCCATTGGGCTTATCACTAAAATTTGTCCGTTGCGTTCTCCGACGTACATTCCAAGTCCGCCGTAACGTCCTTCCATTTCAGTCTCTTCATTCTTGAGCTGAGACGGCGAGACAAAGCGCGTATAAGGATCGTTCCACGCCGCTACCATTCCGCGCATCGCTCCGTGTAATAAATCTTCTTCAGACGCAGGCTTGGTCTCCGCGTCAACTTGATAACTTTCGATTATATATCTCACCTGACGCATCAGCCATAAAGACCGCACGTCAAACGGCGATATTCGATCAAAGTCCGACATGTCCGCCGCGCTTAAATACACCGCGCCCGAACCTAAAACAATTAAAGCTATAAACGCAAATATAATTTTCTTAAATTTCAAACTCACACAGCCCTTTTTATAAAATTTATTTTAATTTTCTTTATTATATTATACTTTCTTTAAGTAATTTATTGGATTTTGCAAAACATACACAACGCGCCCTTTAGCCTTTCTTTAAATAATTAATTGGATTTTGCGCCGAGCCGCCCTTTCTAACTTCAAAGTGCAATGCGTATTCAGATTCTGTCCCGCTGTTGCCGACCGTGCCTAATACGCTTCCCGCTCTGACGCTCTGGCCTTCTTTGACTTGAGCCGAAGCTAAATGCGCATAGACAGTCGAGATATTTCCGCCGTGATCTAAAATTACAACTTGGCCGAAGCCCCGCATCCAGCCCGTGTATAAAACTTCGCCGCCCGCCGCAGCTCTGACCGGAGCTCCCTGACTTGCTTTAATATCAATTCCCGAGTTAAAAACTTTCGTCTTAAACACCGGATGAATCCTTGAGCCGTACGGAGCTGAGATTTTGCCTCTGACCGGCCACTCTAAAGAAGCCGCCGCTAAATTTCTTGTCGGAGTTGAATTTGAATTTGAAGTTGAAGCTTGAGCTTTAGTCGGAGCTTTATTATTATTTGCTTTAGCTTGCGAATTATTATTTTTAGCTTGAGCTTTATTTGCGTTTGCTTTTGCCTGAGCCTGAGCCCTTGCTTTAGCTTCACGTTCGGCCAAGGCTTTAGCCTGCGCTTCTTTCTGTCTCGTTAAATTTATAATCCTGTTGCCGATATCTCGCTGAGAATTTTCAAGCTCTTTCGACGCGGTTAATGCTTTGCTCTGCTGGGCTTGAATATCTTTCAACAAATTATTCGTGTCTTTCACAGCCGTGTTAAACTCGCTCTGCTTTTTCACAAGCTCGCCGCGCTTGACTTTAATCTGCGCAGAGTTCTCCTCGAGCTGCCGCCGCGAACTTTTAAGCTTGTTAGACTTTTCAAGCAAATTATCAACTATGCTTTTATCTTCATTTAATAAATAACTGAAATTATAAGCATTAATTAAAGCCTCGTGCGTATCCTGCGCCGAGAATAATAAATTTAAATTCTCCTGAGAATTATATTTATAAATGCTCAAAACGCGCTGACGCAATTTAACTAACAGCTTCTCCATTTCCGAATTTAAATTTGCAATATCTTTATTTAAATTTTTAATCGAACTTTCAAGCCTGCTATTCTCGCTCTCAAGCTCTTTAATTTTACTCTGCGACTCGTTCGCGTCACGCTTTAATTTATTAATCTGCCCGAGCAAATTTTCACTCTCGCGCGCCTTTTGCTTTGCGACCTCGTTATACTGCTTAATCTTCAGCTCAACGTCGGTCTTGGCCTTCTGCTGAGATTTTATTTCATTATCAATATTATTTTTATTTTTATTATTTTTATTAGCTTGCTGTGACTGGCGCACAATTCTTTTAACTCCTGCGGCCTGAGCTTTATTTAAATTTAAATTCAATAAACACGCGAGCATGAGAAACACAAAAAATTTTTTAATCATAATCATTCACCTAAATTTAAAAATTTAATTTAGCCTTTTAAATAACTTAACGGATTTTGAATTTTGCCGTTCACGCGCACTTCAAAGTGAAGATGATAGCCGGTCGCGTTGCCGGTCTTGCCGACACCGCCTATCACGCTTCCGGCCCTTATAACCTGCCCGTCGCTGACTCGCGTTGAGCTTAAATGCGCATAGACAGTCGTAATATTACGGCCATGATCTAAAATTATAACTTGGCCGTAGCCCCGCATCCAGCCGACGTATAAAACTTCGCCGCTCGCCGCAGCTTTAACAGGCGTTCCCGACGGAGCAGCTATGTCTATTCCCGAGTGATTAGATTTAGTTTTAAACATCGGATGCACGCGGTTTCCAAATTTGCTCGTGACTTGACCTCTAACAGGCCAGTCAAGCATCGTTCCGGAGCCCTTTAAATAATCCGTGCTCTGCTTCTTTTGCTGAGCCTGCATTGCCTTTTTTCTATTCATTAAATTTGTGATAGTCCGCCCGACTGCACGCTGAGCTTCCTCCGCCTCGCGCGACGCCTTCTCAGCCAACGCCTTTTCACGCTGAATATTTTTTATAAACGAATTAGTCTCGCTTATCGTCTTTTTATATTTATCGCGTTGGTCTTCAACTTCTTTGCTCTGCCGCGTTAATAATTCCTGCTGCTCTTTCAATATATGCCTTGAAAGCTCAATATTTTCGTAACGTCTTTTAAGCTGCGACAAAATATTTTCATCATGATCATTTATAATTTTCAATAAATGCACGGCCTCGACAGCTTCAGAAATATTTTGCGACGCAAAAATTAAATTCATCTCGCCGCTCACGCCGTATTTATACATGTCAACTAATCTATTTTTAATTTGCTGCTCAAGCTCGCTGATTTTATTCTGCTCAAGACCCATTGCCTTGCTCATCAAATTTATATTTTCTTTAATTTTTTGATTTTGCAGCTCTAAAACAACAAGCTCCTGCCCGGCCATGGCCTCGTCCTGCTGCAGCGTGTCGATCTCGCCGAGCAGGCTTTTGACTTTCGCGCCCATCTCTTGTATTTGCTTGCGATAATCTTTAATTTTTTTATCAAGCTCTTTTCTATGCCTCTCTTCCGACGCAATTTGACTGTCAATATTCTGCGCCGCCGCCCAAGCATAATTTAAGCTAAAAATATTTATTATTAAAACTAAAATTACAAAAAATTTAAATCTCAAAAATTAACGCTCCGTTTCATGCTTATTAATTTAATTAATTTAAATTTATTATAATATAAAAAATTTGTGATATAATATTCAAGACTTGCGAACGGAGATGTGGCCGAGCGGTCGAAGGCGGGCGCTTGGAGAGCGTCTGAGCAGCAATGTTCCTAGAGTTCGAATCTCTACATCTCCGCCATTTAAAATTAAAAATAATAACGCGCTGACTGAATTTTAAAATTCAAGCAAGCGCGTTTTATTTTATAAAATTATTTATTTTAAATTAATTCGCCGTGCAGACACCATGACTCCGCCTCAACTATTTTCACATTAACAAAATTTCCAATCAAATTTTTATCGCCGTCAAAAATTACAACTTTATCAGTTCCAGTTCTGCCCTGCAATAAAGTTTTATTTTCGTTCTGCTTCGGCGCAGCTCCGTCAACAAGAATTTTATAATTTTTATTTATTAAAGCTTTATTAATGCTTAAAGTAATGCCATCCTGCAAATTATTTAAGCGCGTTAATCTCTCAAGCCTTAAAGCTTGCGGCAATGCGCCATCCATTACCGCCGCAGGAGTTCCCTCACGCTCA
>JAFSNU010000016.1 GCA_017447325.1 Synergistaceae bacterium
GAGAAATAAAGCGGCTTGCCTCCAAGCGTAATTCCCATGTCGCCATAGACCGGCAGATCGTCGCATCCCGGGATTTTGTCCATGATGCCGTACTTTAACCTTCAACGCAAGCTGCTCGTCAACTCCGGCCAATGGCTGTAGTCGTACTGCAAGAATGAGCTGTAATCTCCGAAAATCACGTCCGCGTTGCCGTCCCAAATCTGTTGTAACTTCGTGTCAGTCGAGCCGCCGACGACAAATCTCATTCTGTTTGCTACGTCCTCGCCGTAAGTATCTTTAAGCCACACGTAATAAATTACGAAGCCTAAATTGCTGACGCTGCCGAGCTCAACCGAAACTCTGACGGTCTTATCGGGATTGGCCTTTAACCAGTCGGCCATCTCTTTCATGTCCTTATACGGAGCGTTGGCCTTGGCCGCGAAGCATGAGCCCGGGTTCTGTCCGACGCGCGGACCGACAGTCATGTTCTCGAGCGCGTACTCTTTGCCGTAGCTGCCGAATAACACGCCAAGATAAGTCATGTCATGGAAGATCATGAACGTCAGGCCGTCCGGCGCGGCAGTCTGAATCGTCGCGAAAGCCTCGTTGGCTCCGACCGGGTCGATCTTCGAGTTGCAGCCTAAATATTTCTGCAAATAACGATTGACTATGTCGCTTAACATATAGCTGTCTCCTGACACAGCCGTCGAGCCGATGACGATACGGACGCGCTGCCCGTCATAAATTGCCGCCATGACGGGCGATGCGCACATAACAAGCGCAAGTACTAATGCTGCAAACTTTTTCATTACAACAACTACTCCTTTATATTATTTTAATTACTTTAATAATCCAATTTCCGTTAATACAGCTCTTAATTTATCACGCTGTGCATTATCAAGCGGCATTATCGGCGCGGCGCAGGTGCCGACCTTGAAGCCGAGCATGTTTAAGGCCTCTTTAATTACGATCGGGAACGTTCCCATGTTAGTAGCGATACGCAGCGCGCTTAATTTAAACTGAGCCTCTAAAGCCGCTTCGAACTTTCCGGCCTTAAAGTTCTCGTAAATATCAACTGCAAGCCTCGGCGCGACGTTGCCGCAGCTCGTGATAGCTCCGGCAGCTCCGTAGTGCATAGCCGCGTAAATCAACGTGTCCCGTCCCATCAACACGCAAAAATCTTCCATGCCGCGCGTCAATCTGATATATTCTTCTGAGTTCGTCATGTCGCCGGTTGAATCTTTAACGGCTATAATATTCGGAATTTTCGCAAGCTCTTTAATAGTTGCGGGCTCGACGGTGACGTTAGTTTTAGGCTTGTTATTATAAATCACTATGGGAAGTTTAGTTGCTTTAGCGACAGTCTCGTAATAATTTGCGACTTCTTTTTGCGTCTGCGATACAAACATTGGAGTAAGAACGCTCAGCGCATCAGCTCCGCAGTCCTCGGCTATTTTAGCGAGCTCATCGCACCCTCAGGCGCAATACGATTTGCTCCGGCATATACATCCACGCTGCCTCCGTTTTTAACAATGACCTCAAGCACGCACTTGTAGAAATTATTCCCGCTTATAAACACCGCGCAAAACTCGCCGGACGTTCCGTTCCAAGTAAAACGTAAAACTCACGGGAACACTCCGTGAACGCCGTTCTCAATGAAGTAATTTAATAATTTAACGTACTCACCCTCGTTGAAATTGCCGCCCTCGTTGCCCTCGTTGAAATCGGCGTAACAACCGGAATTATAATTCCCTTGGCTTAAACATTATTCCATCCCCTAATTTTAATAATTAATTTTAATAATTTAATTATGCTTGAAAATGAAACTAAACTAATTATATTTCACGCGATAATAAAATTTAAAATTAAGATTTTAAGATTAATTTGCTATAATAAATTTATTCAGCCATGTAATACGAACTCAAATTATTAATTTAAATTATTAAATTTGAGAGGGGAATTTATTATTATGCACGACATTAATGCGATACTTGATGAGATGCGCAAGGCACTGCCGGGCGGGCCTGTGAGAATTAAAGAGGCTAAAGAGTCCGGAACGAGAGTCGTCGGGACGTACTGCGTTTATTCGCCGTTCGAAGTCATACGCGCGGCCGGAGCAATTCCCGCGAGCTTGTGCGCTACGAGCGAGAAGCCGATCTCAGCGGCGGAAGAGCATCTGCCCAGCAACTTATGCCCGTTAATCAAGGCAAGCTACGGTTTCGCTTTAACCGACACGTGCCCGTATTTCCATTTCTGCGATTTAGTCCTCGGAGAGACGACTTGCGACGGCAAGAAAAAGATGTATGAGCTCATGAACAGGCTTAGACCAGTTCACGTGATGCAATTGCCCCAGACCGTCAATGATATTGCAGTCAAGCAATGGCAGGCCGAAATCGAGAGATTTGCAAAGCGGCTTGAGCAAGATTTTAAAGTCAAGATAACTGAAGCAGATTTAACGCGCGAGATCAAGAAACGTAATTACGAGCGCAAAATCATGATGGATCTTTACGCGTTGGCGAAATTAAATCCGGCGCCGCTCACAGGCCGCGAGATCTATTTGGTCAGCGAGTACTTTAAAATCTCTTTCGGTGATGACAACATGCTTAATTTAATTAAAGAATTAACGCAGAAGGCGCGCGAAAATTACGAGCAGGGCGAGAGACGCGTTGCAAGCGGCAAGAAGCGCGTAATAGTTACGGGCTGCCCGGTGGGCAAGAGCGTTGAAAAAGTCTTTGACGCAATCGAGGAGAACGGAGGAATTATAGCGGCATTCGAGAACTGCACGGCTATTAAACCGCTCTATGAATTGGTTGACGAGACGCTGCCACCTTACGAGGCTTTAGCGAAAAAGTATCTGCATATTCCTTGCTCGTGCATGACGCCGAACACCGCGCGTTTGGACCTGCTTACTAATTTAGCGAAAGAATATCACGCGGACGGCGTTGTGGACTTAGTGCTTCAGGCTTGCCACACTTACAGCGTAGAATCTTATCAAGTCCACGAGCGCATGAAAGATAACAACGTCGCTTGCATCACGATCGAAACTGATTACTATCAGGGCGACAAAGAGCAGCTTAATACTCGCATGGGCGCGTTCATCGAAATGATGGAGTAAGATTTAAATTTAAATAATAAAGCTCCCGGTTAAAAATTTTAAAATTTTAAAACACGGGAGCTTAAATATTAATTTGCTTTAAATTTTGCTCACGATAATTAACGTGCCGATCATTAAAGCTATAGCGATAGGCAGCGATATAATCGCACTCGGAATAAATCCGGCTATGACATAAGCAACGAAGCTCACGCACGCGACTGTTACAGCATAGGGCAGCTGCGTTGACACGTGAGTTACATGATCGCACTGAGCTCCGGCTGAAGCCATGATAGTCGTATCTGAGATCGGCGAGCAGTGATCTCCGCAGACAGCTCCGGCCATGCATGCAGACACGCACACAACGCCCAGCGGGTCAGTCAGCGGGAAGACCCCGAGCGTAATCGGAATTAAAATTCCAAACGTTCCCCATGAAGTTCCGGTTGCGAATGACAAGAAGCACGCGATCACGAATATAATTGCGGGCAGGAAGTACTGGAAGCCGGCCGCCGAGCCTTTAACTAACTCTTCGACGAACTGTTTTGCTCCGAGCGAGTCGGTCATGGCTTTCAAGCTCCATGCGAAAGTTAAAATTAATATAGCCGGAACCATTGATTTAAATCCTTCAGGGATGCACGCGGCAATTTCTTTAAAGCTTAAAACGCGCCTTATTAAATAGTAGAAGAAAGTTATAAATAAAGTTACGGCAGAGCCGAGCATAAGTCCTACAGAAGCGTCAGCATCTGAGAACGCCGCGACAAAACTTTTGTCTTCGCCGGCATAATATCCGCCCGAGTAAATCATGCCGATTATGCAGCAAATTATTAAGACTACAACCGGCAGAATTAAATCAAGCACAATACCTTTCGGATTTGCGTGCTCGTTGGGATTGGCCGCTTCATCGCCCATGCCTGAGAACACGTCGCCGTTCTCAATCGCATTGCGCTCGTATTTAACCATCGGGCCGTAGTCAAAATCTTTTAACGCAAGCATGAACATCATTACTATAGTTAATATAGCATAAAAATTAAACGGTATAGCACGGATAAATAAATCAAGGCCGTTGCCCTCTTCGACATAGCTTGACACAGCCGCCGCCCATGAAGATACCGGCGCGATAATGCAGATAGGCGCCGCCGTAGCGTCAACTAAATAGGCGAGCTTTGCGCGTGAAATTTTTGTGTTGTCAGAGAGCGGATGCATGACTGAACCGACCGTTAAGCAATTAAAATAATCGTCGATAAATATTAACATGCCTAAAATTATAGTCGTGAGCTGTGCGCCGGTTCTTGATTTAATATTAGCACCGGCCCAGCGTCCAAAAGCTGCCGAGCCTCCGGCTTTGTTCATCAGCACGACTATAATGCCTAATATAACTAAAAATACTAAAATTCCGACGTTAGACGTGCTTGCAAGCGATGCTACTATGCCGTCATTAAAGACATGCGTTAAAGTCTTCTCGAAATTAAAATCAGACCATAATAAACCGCCGACTACTATTCCCAAGAATAAGGACGAATAAACTTCGCGGGTTAAAAGCGCGAGGGCTATTGCTATAACAGCCGGAAGTAACGACCAGTAGGTCTGGAAATATTTTGCGGACGCCTGAACTGTCTCGGCTGCTTCTTCGGCAAAAGCTGCGCAGTTTGCAAGCAGGCAAAACGCTAATAAACTTAAAACGCTTAACGACAAAATTCTTTTGGAACTCGAATTTTGCATGAACTAAACACTCCTTTAAATAATTTTTAAATAATTTAAAAAAATTTATAATAAAAAAGCCGCCCTTGCTTTAATCTAAGGCGGCGTTATCTTTAAGCTTTAAGCGCATAATTTAAATAATAAGACCGCCCTGAATGCGGAGCGGTCATTTATCCAAAAATTTAAATTTAATTTTCACTTTGCCCGTCATTCAGTACTTATTAAATACAGCAAACCTGAGCGCAAAAATTCTTCACGCTCAGGCAACGCTTTATGCACTTCTTTATATTCAAGCTCAGGCCAGCACAAGTTAAGCTATAATTATTATTAAATCTAAATATCATTTTGAACCGGCCTCCTTAATTTTTAAATTTTAAAAATTTAATTTAAATTTATTTTTTATTCAAAACGTGAAGTATAGTATATTAAAAATTTTTTTCTGTCAAGCACAAGCAAGTTTTTACAGCCGCGCTTTATTCATAGTTATTTTAATTTAAAAATTTAAAAAATTGTTAGAATCTTGTATAATTTAATTATAAAAATTAAAGATAAAGAGAGGCGTTTTATTATGCGTGTAAAGAAATTTTTGTTAAGCTTGATTTTAATGTTAATTTTAAGTTTTGCAAGCTCAAGTTTTGCAATCTTACGTTACGGACGCATACCCGGGCGGAGCGGCCTCTCGTTCAGCAACATAAATTATCATCACTCTAATCTAACTTTCGACGTGTCTAATAAAAATCACCGCAATATCACACTCGGCGGAACGATGTTGTTTGTTGATCGTCATAATAAAGTCGTCGCGCGTGCTGAAATTTTGCCGCAGAAAATTAAACGCCGCGGCTCGAAACAATTTAAAGCAGTCTTTACCGAAGGCTCGGGCGCGGACGCGAAATCTGCAAAGAATTTAATCTGGGATTTAGATTAATAAATTAATATGCTTAATTTTAAGTTTAAAGAATTTTTAGCGTTAATTTTAATTTTAATTTTAGCAGCCTGTGAGCCTGCGCTTGCGTTGTCTAACTCGTCTGACGCGTTCATGTCGCTGCCGTTCGGTCATCCTTACGCGAGAACTCAAAAGCGAATGGAGAGGAGCGGAGCTAAAGTCGCAACGCCGAGGCCTGAGAGCTTATTAATGACCGGCTACTTCGAGGGATTTCAAACTGAATTTGCATTCGCGTTTTACAAGAAGAAATTGTTAAAGTCCAAAGCTGCTTATTTAAAGAGTACGGGCAGCGCGTCGCAAGATAAGAATTTTTACGAGTTATTAAAGCGCGGCTTTGAAAGGCAGTACGGCAGAGGCAAAGAGATGCCGGTCGCTAATTCTCTCGTGAACGGGCGCATCATGATTAAAAGCACTTGGACGCCGGACAAGTACACGACTATAACGCTGCTTTATAATTCTGAAGCGACTAAAAGATTTCCCGGCAATTCTGTAAAAGACCGGCCTATCCATATTATTTATCACTATAATAAATGGGACAAGTAATTTAAAATGCGTAAGAAAATTTTTGCGGCCTTAGGCTTAATAATTCTAATTCTGGCTTTATATTTAATATTTAATAATAAATTAACGAGTGTCACGCGCTCGGGCTTGGCCATGAATACTTTAATCAGAATTACGCTCGAGAGCTTTAATAAGAGCGAGGCTGATTTAAATAAAATTCTTGACGATGCTTTTGATTATATAAAATTATTTGAAAGTCAGGTATCTTTATATGATGCTAACTCGCAGCTTAATAAGATAAATAATATGGCCGGCGTTGAGCCTGTCAAAGTTTCGAGCGATGTAATAGAGCTTGTAGCAAAATCTATAGAGATAAGTAATTTGACTGGTAAAATTTTTAATCCGTTGATAGGGCCGTTGACTAAATTATGGAAGATAAATCAAGTTGATAAAAATGATTTTAAATTGCCTGAGCCCGCGAGCATTGATCAAGCTTTAGAATTTTTAGATATAAATATTATAAGCTTGGATTTAGCTAATCAGGAAATTTATTTGAACAAGGCCGGAGCGGTGTTAGACTTCGGCGGAATTGCAAAGGGCTACGCGTCGCGGAAGCTCGCCGATAAATTTTCGAGCTTGGGAATTGAACGCGCGTTAATAGACTTGGGCGGCAATATTCAAGTTGTCGGCTCTGACTGGAATATTGGAATTAGAGATCCGTTAGATAAAGATAAAATTGCGCTGAAGATTAAAGTTAATAATCAGGCTGTAATCACGTCAGGAGCATACGAGAGATTTAAAATTATTAATGGGATTAAATATTCGCACTTCTTTGATCCCAGAACGGGAATGCCGGTTAAAAATAAGATGCTGTCAGCAAGTTTAATAATTGAGGACGGCGCGCTTGCCGACGCTCTGGCGACAAGTTTTATGATAATGGGCGATGACGAGGCGCAAAAATTTTTGGCAAGTCATCAGGACTTGAACGCTATATTAATAATAGAAGAAGATAATAGAATTAAAATTATTGAAGCCGGAAAAATTTTTAGATAATTAATTATAAATTCTTGAAAGGGGAAAATTTTTGAAATGATATTTGTAATAGGACTTGGCCCGGGCGGAGCGGAGGACATGACGCCGAGGGCGATTGCCGCGCTTGACGGCTGCGATATAATTTGCGGCTACACGACTTATATAGATTTAATTAAAGATTTGGATATTTTGAGCGATAAAGATTTGCGTCCTTCAGGAATGAAGCACGAGGCGGAGAGATGTCAGGAAGTTTTGAAGTTAGCACTTGAAAATCCTGATAAAAATATTGGACTGGTGTCGAGCGGCGACCCCGGCGTTTATGGAATGGCTGGCCTGATGCTTGAGATCGCTGATAATAAAGTTGAAGTAGAAATAATCCCGGGCGTGACGGCTGCTAACTCGGCTGCGGCAGTTTTAGGAGCGCCGTTAATGCATGATTTTGCAATTATAAGCCTGAGCGATTTATTAACGCCGAAAGAATTAATCGAGAAGAGATTAAACGCGGCGGCTGAAGCTGATTTTGTAGTTTGCTTATATAATCCGGCAAGTCACGGCAGACCTGAGCATTTTAAATGGGCGTGCGATATTTTGCTGAAGCATAAGAGTCCTGAGACTCCGGCGGGCTGGGTGAGCAATATCGGCCGCAAAGATCAAGATTATAAAATCATGAGCTTGAAAGAAATTCGGGACGAGAAGCTTGACATGTTCTGCACTGCTATTATAGGCAACTCGCAGACGAAGATTAAAGATAATAAGATGATAACGCCTCGGGGCTATTTAAAGTAAATTAAAATGGGAAAATTATTGATATTCGGAGGCACTACTGAAGCTCGGAAATTATTGGAGCGTTTAGGCTCGGGACTTGAAATTATTTACTGCGCAGCTACGCAATACGGCGCGGAGATCGTGAATGATTTAGCGAGTGAGAATATAAAAATTTTGTCCGGCCGGCTTGACGCTGACGGTATGCAAAATTTAATTCAGGCTGAAGATGTCGCCTGCGTGATCGACGCGACGCATCCGTATGCAGTTGAAGTCAGCAAAAATATTAAGGCAGTTTGCGATGAATTAAATTTGCCGTTAATGCGCGTGACGCGTCAGGACGATTTTGATTATGAAAATTTAAAATTAAATCAAGTCAGCTCGGCTCATGAAGCGGCGGAGTTGTTAAATGACAATAAATTTATTGATAAAAATATTTTATTAGCGACCGGCAGCAAAGAGCTTAAAGAATTTATAAGCGTAAAAAATTATAAAGAAAGGATTTACGCGCGGGTCTTGCCTGTTGCAAGCGTATTAAAGTCTTGTGAAGAATTAGGCTTTAATGCGTCGCATATAATCGCGATGCAAGGGCCTTTTAGTTACGAGCTTAATATAGCAATGCTTAAAGCTTATAACTGCGGCGTATTAATAACTAAAGCGACTGGATCGGCCGGCGGCGCGGACGAAAAGATTAACGCGGCGCGTGACTTAGGCATTGAAGTTATATTAATTTCGCGGCCTGACTTGGGCGAAGAAATTCACAGCGTTGACGAGGGCGCGGCCTGGGCGAGGAAAATTTTAAATCTTGAGCGGCCTCCGATGTTCCCGATGTTAATCGACATAGAAGGCCGTGATGTGTTAGTCGTCGGCGGCGGCAAAATTGCTTTGCGGCGCGTGAAGACTTTATTAAAATGCTGCGCAAGTATCAGAGTTGTCAGTCCTGAATTAAACTCCGGCTTTGAGAGTATTAAAAATAATATAAAAATATTTAAGCGCAAGTTCGAGATAAAAGATTTGGACAATGCGATGCTTGCGGTCGCTGCTTCTGACGACAGAGAAGCTAATAAATTAGTCGGGCAGGAGGCCAAGGCTCGCAATATTCCCGTGAGCGTTGCCGACGCGATAGCCGAATGTACGTTTTTCTTCCCTGCGTTAATAGCATCAGGAGCTGCGAGTGTATCAGTGTCAACAGCCGGAACGTCTTATCACACGACTAAACGCCTTGCTGACAGATTAAGATCTGTCTGGGCGCGTTGGGTAGC
>JAFSNU010000140.1 GCA_017447325.1 Synergistaceae bacterium
CTTGTCCAAGTCGTCTGTGTAAAACTAACGTCATCGAAGCCGTACTCTCCGGTCACAGTTGCGCTGGGGTCTGACGTAGTTGTTGAGGCTTTGATTGTGAAGTCGCCAGCGGGGATGTTGTCAACGCGAACTGCCTCGACGCCCTCTTTTGTGTTGAGCGATACGTCAGTGATAACATTCGGGTGCTTAATTTTAAATATTGAGGTCTTCTGAACTTCGCCTGCGCCGGTTGCGCTTGCGTCAATTCTGATTCTGAAGTTGCCCTCGAATGCGGACTTCTGTCCAAACTGGTCAACCTCACGGAGTGAACCGCGGACGTAAGCTTTAACGCGCAGGTCGTTTGATGACCAGTTGCCCGCGCAGCTGCCGTCTAATAAACGTTTTTTATTGAACTGAGTTGTATTTGCAATGTTGTCAACTTGATTTTTAAGTTCGTCAACTTCAAGCTGTATATAACTTCTGTCTTCCTGAGTTAAGGTGTCGTTCGCCGCCTGAACTGCGAGTTCGCGCATACGCTGTAAAATGCTGTGGGTCTCGCCGAGTGCGCCTTCAGCCGTCTGGAGCATTGAAATGCCGTCCTGAGCGTTGCGCTGAGCCATCTCCATGCCGGAGATCTGAGCGCGCATTTTCTCGCTGATAGCGAAGCCTGCCGCGTCGTCAGCCGCTGAGTTAATGCGAAGTCCGGTTGAAAGTTTTTCGATTGACTTCTGCATGGCGTTGCTTGTAGCGTTAAGTGAGTTATAAGCCGTAAGCGCCGGAATGTTGTGATAAATTCTCATTATAATATCCTCCTGCAACGGGCCGTCCTGTCCCGTAAGAAATTAATTTTTGACCATCCTGGTCACTCTATATACGCCGTGTAAACTTCGCCGCCTATCATCGGCCTTGTTTACTGTGTTTCCCTCGTTACATATTTTATATCGGCCTCGCGTTTTAAAACTTTAATTTAAAATTAATTATTAAAGCTCAGGGAAAGGACAGCCCTCCGTCACTGCGTGCCGCCCTCGAGAGTACATGCCCGTACTCTCTCAACCTTACAGGGGAGGCAAGTTTGCAAATTTTAAATTTAATTTTTAATTTCAACAGAATTTAAGCACGCGATTAATTCATCAAGATATTTTTTCATATTTTATCAGCAGCTCCGGTTTAAATATATGCGCGGGAATTAAATTAATTTAAATATCTCTCAGCCGCTTTGACAACGTGCGAGGCAAGTATCGAAGTAGTCACCGCTCCCACTCCGCCGGGTACGGGCGTTATCGCCTTAACTAAACTTGCAGCTTCATCAAAATTTACGTCGCCGCAGAGCTTGCCCTCGTCATCAACATTTATTCCGACGTCTATAATAACTTGATTATTATTTACAAAATTTTTGTCAACAAAGTTTGCCTTGCCTATCGCCGCGATAATCACGTCAGCGCGTCTGCAAATCTCGGCTAAATTTTTAGTTTTAGAGTGGCACATGGTGACTGTCGCGTTTTGATTTTGCAATAAAATAGATACCGGCCGGCCTATAACTAAACTTCGTCCAAGCACAGCTATATTTTTCCCGGCCAAGTCTATATTATAAAAATTTAAAAGCTCGAGGCAAGCCTGAGCCGTACACGGTGCGAAGCCTATATCCCGTCCGGAAAACACTCCGGCCATCGATCCGTCAGTCATGCCGTCGACGTCTTTATCAGGACTTAATAAATTTATTGCAGCCTGTTCAAGTTCTTTATCTTTAAGCGGCCTGAATAAAATTACGCCGTGAATATTTTTATCTTGATTAGCGTTTTTAATCTCGTTCAATAATTCTTCACGCGTGCAGTCTTCGTTTAAAATAATTTGCTTGACTTCAATGCCGACTTTCCCGCAGCGTTTAATTATTCCGCTCTCGTAAGATAAATCTTCAGCTTTAGAGCCCAATCTTAAAATCTCGAGCTTAGGCGTTATATTATTTAATTTTAAATTTTCAACGCGCTTAATTAAATTTAGGGTTAAAGCATTTGCAGCCGGAGCGCCCTTTAAAATTTCAGCCATTTTATCACCTGATTTATTTTAATTTTAAATTTTTACATTATATAATAAATAAAATTTTAAATTTAATTTTAATTTAATTTAATATTTAATTATGGAAGACTTAGAACTCGAAATAACAGCAGAAGAACAAGACGAGCGGTTTGACTTTGACGGATTTTGGAAGGATTTAATCGCGAGGTTCTGGCGTGAGATGCTGCTAAGCGTGATACCTGATTTATATTACGCGGCGGACTTGAGCGTTGAGCCGGAATTTCTTGACAAAGAGCTTCGCGACGTCATGCAGAGCTTTAATTATCAGCAGGACGAGCATAATCCGCCCAGATTTGTCGATACGTTAATGAAGATTATGTTAAAAGACGGCGGCGACGAGTGGGTGCTGCTTCATATTGAAATTCAAGGCGCGGGCGGCGAGGACTTGCCGACGCGAATGCACAGATATTATTGTTTATTATTTGCGCATCACGGCCGGCATCCGGCTGCGCTTGCAATTTTAACTGCGCCGAGGCCTAAGGAGAACAAAAATTTTTACGAGTTCTCGCACTTCGGCACGAGCTTAAAATATAGTTATAATTGTCTTGACATAGAGAGCCTTGATGAAGAGGCTTTAAAGTCGAGCGATAATCCGTTTGACGTGGCGTTGTACGCAGCACGTAAAGCTAAACAATGCCGCAAGAACGAGATGCAGAAATTTGTTTATCTGCGGGAGTTTTGGACGCTGCTGAAGGCTAAAGGCTGGGCGCGCGAAGACGGAAAGGCTTTGTTATTGTTTATTGAGAGAATTATTAATCTCAAGGACGAAGCTTTACAAATGCAATACACTGAAGAATATATAAAACAGGAGGAAGAGAAAGTGGCTTATGTATCTTGGTTTGAAGAAGGATTAAAAAAAGTTTATCAGCATAGAGCTTATTTGGATACTGCGCGAAAAATGCTTGATGACGGATTGCCATTAGATAAGATTATGCAATATACTAATTTGTCAGCGGCAGAGATTGAAGCCTTGACGGCGACAAATTAAATCGGAGCGAAAAGAAAATGGCGTATGAATCTTGGTTTGAAGAAGGATTAAAAAAAGTTTATCTCAGAAACGGACGTCACGAGGCATATTTGGATACTGCGCGGGGTATGCTTCAGCTTGGCATTGCTGTTGATGATATTGCGAAAGTCACGCATTTATCAGCGGCAGAGATTGAAGCCTTGACAGCGACTGTTTAGATCGGAGCTTGAGTTAAAAATTAAATTTAAAAATTTAAAATCAGGAGATAAATTTTAATAATGGAAAGCATGCTGTTGTTATTTTCGCACGAACTGCCGGTCTGGGACAGCGAGACCGTCGCATTAGCAGGCGAAGAGCCGGAGAATTTAAATAAATTAGTTAATAGCGGCGACTTATTCGAAATTGCTGGCGGCTATGAGCTCACGCCCCAGGGCGTTAGAACGCGCGAGACCGTTTCAAAAGAGTTCGGCGTGCCGGTGAGTTCTTACGGCGAAATTATAATCGACGCGTCAAGAGCCCGCGAGCTTTTAGAATTAAATCGAATGACGCAGTTTTTAGATTCTGCATTCGTGACTGACTGGGGAATTAAAGAGGTCACAACTCGCGAAGTATTTCCGGTCGTGCCGTGCCTGAATGATGAC
>JAFSNU010000141.1 GCA_017447325.1 Synergistaceae bacterium
CCAAGTGCCACGCTATGGCCTCGCCCTCTCTGTCAGGGTCGGACGCTAACAAAACTTCTTTCGCTCCGGCCGCAAGCTCTATTAACTCTTTCTTTAACTCCGCCTTGCCCTGAACCAAAATATATTCCGGCGCAAAGTCATGCTCTATATCAATGGCCATTCTGCTCTTCGGCAAATCTCTAATATGTCCCTTGCTTGACCGCACTATATACTTGCTGCCTAATATTCCGCTTAAAGTTGTTGCCTTCGACGGCGACTCGACAATAATTAACGTCTTTCCCTCAGCCTTGCTGAAATTTTTCGCCGCAGTCTTGCTTAAAGTTTTAGCCGCGCTTTTAGTCTCGCTTGATTCTTTAACTTTAGCTGCCGCTTTAGTCGTGCTTGCAGATTTTTTAGCCGGAGCTTTAGCTTTGCTTGCAGTGCTTTGAGCTTTAGTTGTGCTTGCGCTTGCGGATTTCTTGGCTGAAGTTTTAGCCGTCTTGCTTAAAGTTTTAGCCGCAGTCTTTGTCTTAACTGCGGCCTTGCTCTCTGTCTCTGTATTTAAATTTAATTCTGTCTTTGCTTTACGAGGCATTTTAATTTAATCTCCAGTAAAATCTAAATCATTTCTGCCGCGCCGCGAATTATTATTATCGCCGCGCCACACCATTTGTTTTCTCTGAGCCGATGCTCTGCTCAAGGGCAGCTCCACCCAGCCCCAAGGATTTACTAATATAAATCTCACAGTTATTCCCTGCTTCTCCAACGCTGTAATATGACCTGTGAAATGCGCCGCGTCGTCGAACACGAACGAGTCGCTCAATATCCAAACCCGCTCGCATTTCTTCCGGTTAAAAACTCCGGCGTAGTCAATAGCAGTTCTTAATCCGCCGTCGGACTCCGGCGACAAAATATTTATTATCATTGCGTCCTTATTGCCGGCCGGCTTGTGAGTGTTAGGGATAACGTCAACGTTCTCGTCTATTGCGTCAATTCTCTCGAACAACGCCTCGAGGCTCTCCTCCATTTCCGAAGACTCCGACTCGTCGTTGCCGAACACGTGTTTTAAAAATTCCATAAACTCCTCGTCATGTTCAAAATCATTTTCGCCCGATTCGTCGTCATCATTTTCATTTTCATTTTCATCTTCATCTATATCAAAATCAAAATCTAAATCTAAATTTTCAGCTTCAGCTTCAGGCTTTAACTCCGGCTCGTCGTCAAGCGCGGACTCTTCCTCGATATTAACCGCAAGACCGCGCAGCCATTCTTGAATTGCGTCTATCGCTTCCAAAATATATTTTGGATACTCTATCTCAGATATTGCGTCAAGAAAGCTGTTCACGGTCATATCTTCGTCGTTAAAATTAATAGAATTAATATTAAAATTATTTTCTTTCATGCTCTGTCTCACACCTCCAAATTTAAAAATTAAAAAATTTTAAATTTTAAAATAATATTTTTGCCGCAAGAATGAGCGTGCCGATCACAGTCGTTATAACAGTATGCCTCTCGCTCTGCCACAAAATTTTTGCGTCAAAGTCTCCGCGTAAATCTTTAAGCTTAAAGCCAGAGCGCGGCGCGAACATTCCCGTCCTCAATTTATAATTTTCGTACTCAGCTCCAAACTTGTTAAGCAAAAAATTTTCTTCATACGGAATTATAATTAAAACATAAAGAATTATAAAGCCTAATATAAAAATTAACACAGCCCAAAGGCCGGCCATAACCGCCCAGCCCAGTCCGATTAAAAAATTTCCGAAGTATAACGGGTTGCGCATTAAAGCATAAGGCCCCCATGTCGCGAGCCTTAACGCCTTGACCTGCTCGCCTCTGTAACGGCCTATACATCCCGCCGCCCAAAATCTCCAGAGCTGACCTAATACTACAAGCCATAAGCCGTTTAACAAAGAATTCACGCTCGGCTTCGCAACTATAAATATTATTACAAATAATAAAGTCCAAAGGCCGCCGCGCATTTTAAACACCCACGCATTAAATTTATCTTTCATTTTATACCTCGTTGTCCAACATCAGCGCTTATACACGCTATAAAATTATTTATCATCTTTCAGACTCTCCTCTTCCGGCGACGCGCCCTTGTGCAAGTCTTCAGTCACGCCCCAGCCCAGCATCTTTATCACAACGACAACGCCCATAAATATTGAAGTGTAATCCGTAAAGAACCGGCAAATTACAGACATGACTCCGGCCATGTTCCAAGGCATGATAAGGCCGTAAAGCAGCGCGCCTCCGCCCTCGGCAACTCCGCTCGCGCCCGGCGTAGGCACAAAATATAAAACAAACATAAACACTGCTTGAATTGCGACAGTCTGAAAATAATTAAACGGCAGGCCAACAGCAGTCATTAAGATCGGCAAGACTGTAAATAAAGCGAGCAAGTGAAACACAGATAATATTACTGCAATTATTAAATAAATTTTGCCGGAATTAAAAGCAAGCCTGAAGTTTGCGATATAATTTTCCATTTCACGGTCAAGCCATTTGAACGCGCCGATAACTTTCCGCCATGACTTTAAAAATTTAAATTTTTTTAATAATAAAATAAAATATTTGCCGAACTTTTTAAATAAATCCGGCCTCGCGATCGTGAACGCAACGAACAGCCAAGTCGCAATTATCACAGCAAAGACATAAAACACTAAGCCCTTTAAGAACGGACTGGCCTTTAAAATTTCAGGATCTAATAATAAGGCCGCCGGAACCGCGAGCGTTAAAATTAAAATCGTCAGCATCGTTCGAATTAAAGTTATCGCTATGCCTTTGCCGACTGGTATGCCGCGCTTGTATAAAACATAAACTTGAAACGGCCCGCCGCCGCTCTGCATGGGCGTGACCGCGCTTCCAAAATAATTAAGCCATGTTAAAATAATTCCCAGCTTAAACGGCACGTGCTCTTCAGCAGCTTTTGCTAATGCGCAAAATCTTCCGGCGTCGCAGCACCACGCAAGAAACACAACGCCCAACGCGCCCAGTAACATTAACTTATTTGCGCCCAAAAATGAATTTAAAGTCTCCTGATCAACGCTCTTGGCTATGACTAACGCGTTCACGCCGAAAGCGAGCAGCACAAATATAATCAGACCTTTTCTGAGGGACAAATTTATTCCTCCGTTAATAATAAATTAAATTAAATTTAAATTAATTTCAAATTATTTCATTTTACATTATAAATTAAAATAAATTAAAAATTTTTGAGCTGATAACTTGAACATGACGCGCGTAAATTTTTGATTTATTATAAACTTAATTAAATTTATTTAATTTTTAATTATTAATTATTAATTATGAGCAGAACTATATTCAGGCAAAAGAATTTGGACAGGCTCGCCGCGCCCGATGACTTGAACGAGTATTTAAAAGTTGTGACGCTTTCGGACTGGGCTGTGCTGCTTGCAGTTTGTTTAGTTTTAATTGGCTTGTTTATATGGTGTCTTGTCGGAAATCTCGAGAGACGCATTGAGAGCGAGGCAAGGGTTAAAGACGGCGTTGCATATTTTTCAGCAAGCGAGGCTTTGACCAGCGGCCTTAGCGTTAAGATCGGCGACACTGAAAGTTTAGTCCGCGATGTCGGCAAAGATTTAGAGCAAAATAAATTTATCGGCGCAGCTCTTGTGACGAACATGGCCGACGGAGTTTATAAGGCAAGCATTGTTGTCGAGCAAATCACTCCGTTAGACGCTTTGTTTAATTAATTTAAAAATTTAAAATTTAAATTTAAAAATTAAAATTTAAAAATGAATAAGAAAATTAAAAAAGTGCCGATGGTGATGCAGCTCGAGGCGTTGGAGTGCTGGGCTGCGTGCTTGACTATGATACTTGCGTATTACGGCAAATGGCTGCCGCTTGAGCAGGTGCGCAAAGATTCCGGCGTGTCGCGCAATGGCTTAAAGGCAATAAATATTGTAAAGGCCGCAAAAAATTACGGGCTTGAAGCATCAGGCTATAAATTCGGCGACGATTACATGAACGCTGACTGGGAATTTCCCTGTATAATTCACTGGAATTTTAATCATTTTGTAGTATTAACGGGATTTAAAAATAATTATGCTGTGATAAACGATCCGGCACGCGGAGTTGTTAAAGTTGCGCTTGAAGAATTTGATAAATCTTTCACGGGAGTATGCTTGCAGTTAAGGCCCGGCGAAAATTTTAAGCCCGAGGGCAAGCCCAATAGCATATTTGAGTTCGCAAAGAAGAGATTAAAGGGCGCGTCCGGTGCTGTAATATTTATGGCTCTTGCTGCTGCTGTAAGCGCGGTGTTCGCGGCGGTAAATCCCTTGATGTCAAAAGTTTTTATCGATAAAGTTTTAAATAATAGTTTAAATAATAATAATTTTATAATCGCGCTGTGTTTGCTTGGAGAGCTGCAGCTTGCGGCGTTATTCACGCAGTCACTTGCAGCTTTAAAGATTAACGCGAAGCTTGCCGTGACTGGCAGCGCAAATTATATGTGGCATGTCTTGAGGCTGCCGTTAGAATTTTTTAGCCAGCGAATGCCCGGCGAACTGCAGTTGAGACAAGAGGCGAACGCGTCGGTTGCATATACGCTTGTAAATATTTTTGCGCCGATCTTAATTAATGCTTTAATGACTGTAATTTATTTAGTCTTGATGCTTAAATATAGTTTATGGCTGTCGATTATAGTTTTGCTTGCGGTGTTGATAAATATTTTTATCTCGCATATCGCGGCTGAAAAGCGCGTTAATGCTGCGAGAGCTGCGCTGATGAACGCAGGAAAATTTTATCAGACTACTATATCCGGCTTTCAGATGATCGAGACGATAAAGGCGACCGGAGCTGAAAACGGATTCTTTCAGAAATGGGCGGGCTATCAAGCGGCGTTTAATAACTCGACTGAAAATTTAATACGAGTTGCGGCGGGCTTGGGCAAATTGCCGGAGTTTATTGCTATGCTGTTAAATGCTTTAATAGTCGCGCTGGGCGTAATGTTTATCATGCAAAATAATTTTACGATTGGAATGTTATTAACTTTTCAGGGCTTGATGCTCGCGTTCATGCAGCCGGTGCAGATGATGATCGAGGCCGGCGAGACTTTGCATGAGATGCGGACTGACTCGGAACGCATTGAAGACGTCATGGAATATCCGGTTGATAATTTATGCGCTGAGCATGAAGTTAATAATAATATAAATTATCAAAAACTTTCGGGCAATGTAGAATTAAAAAATATCACGTTCGGCTATGCGAGGCTTGAGGAGCCGTTGATTAAAAATTTCTCGTTTAAGATTAAGCAGGGAACGAGCGTCGCCTTTGTCGGAGCGAGCGTCTGCGGCAAGTCAACTTTATCAAAATTAATAAGCGGCCTTTACACGCCTTGGGACGGAGAAATATTATTTGATAATAAAAAAATTTCTGATATAGACCGAAGCGTGTTCACCGGCTCGCTTGCAGTAGTGGATCAGGATATTATAATTTTTGAAGACACTATAGCGGCAAATATTAAAATGTGGGACGAGTCTATTGAGAATTTTGAAATGATTTTAGCGGCTCGCGATGCGCAAATTCATGATGATATTGTCTTGCGCGAGGGCGGCTATAATTATAAGCTCACCGAGGGCGGCAGAAATTTATCCGGCGGTCAGAGGCAGCGTTTAGAGATCGCGAGAGTGTTGGCGCAAGACCCGTCTATTATAATTCTTGACGAAGCAACGAGCGCATTGGACGCAAAGACTGAGAGCGCGGTCGTGAACGCTATAAAAGCCCGGGGCATAACCTGCATTGTCATAGCTCACAGGCTTTCAACTATTCGGGACTGCGACGAAATTATAGTTATAAATAAAGGCGAAGCTGCCGAGCGCGGAACTCATGACGAGTTAATGAAGCTTGACGGCTTATATAAAAAACTTGTTGTGAACGAGTAAATTATAAAATTTAAAAATTTAAAATTAAAAAATAAAATGGGATACTTTGAAGAGCAGATAGAGCAGAGAAAAAATCACGACAACGAAGTTTTTCACGACGCGTTTATACGCATGGCCTCGGCAGTTTTAGACGGCAAGGCTGCGTCCGAGCTTGACGATAATTTAATTAGGACGCAGGAAGCAGTCGGCGAGATTTTAAAATTTTATCGAGTTAAGAAAATTAAAGAGCTGCCTGAAAATATAAAGGACGAGGACGAGGCTCTTGAATTTTTATTCAGGCCTTACGGCATAATGCGGCGTGAAATTAATTTAGTTGGAAACTGGTACAAGCATACGCTCGAGCCGATCTTAGCGTATATAGACGGCGCACCGGTTGCATTGCTGCCGTCGGGCTTGTCAGGAAATAAATACGCGTATAAAGATAATTTTACTGGGAAATTAATAAAGATTAATAAAGCTAACGCGAATATATTTGAAGAACGTGCGGTTTGTTTTTATAAGCCGCTGCCCTTGCGCAAAATTAAAATAATTGATTTGTTAAATTACATGCGCGGCTGTTTCGAGATGCGCGATATATTCACGGCTGTTATAGCTTTAGGCAGCGTGACTTTATTAGGCGCGCCGATAACTCAGATAACCCGCGCGATGATTTCAAATTTAAATATTGATTTAGATATTTTATTAAGCTTATTATTTTTCATGATCTGCGCTGCAGGAGCCAAGACGCTTTTCTCGGCGGCAAGTTTATTATTAACTAATAAGATCGGCGCTAAAATTTCAATTCAGACAGAAGCGGCCGTGATGATGCGAGTGCTTGCCCTGCCGTCTGAATTTTTCAGAAAATATAATTCGGGAGACTTTGCGAAGCGCACGCAGTTAATTTCGCAAATATGCAGCGTTTTGTTAAATGTCGGCTTCACGGCAGTATTAAGCGCGTTCATGTCTTTATTTTATTTATTCCAGCTTGCTGACTTCGCCGAGCCGCTTGTTATGCCTGCTGTAATTATTATTTCAGCTTTAATTATTATGACTGTGATAACGGCAAATCTTCAGGCAAAACAGGCCGGGCAGGTATTAGAGCTTGCGGCGAAAGAGTCAGGCTTAAGTCTCTCGTTAATATCAGGCATACAGAAAATAAAGCTCGCCGGAGCGGAGAAGCGCGCGTTTGCGAAATGGGCTGAAATATTTTCGCAGCTTGCCGCTTTGTCTTATAATCCGCCGTTATTGCTCAAGCTTAATAATCCTCAGGCGGCGGCCATAGCTCAGGGCAATAGAAATCGGCAAAATAATTTAAGCTCGGCTTTAGGATTTTTTAACACGGCAATTACTTTAGCCGGAGTGATCTTGTTTTATTATATTGCCGCAAAAAATAATATTTCAGCTAATAATTATTTTGCGTTTAACACGGGCTGGGCGATGATTATCGCGTCGTTAAATATATTTAGTATTGCCGCGCTCCAGATAGTTCAAGCCGCGCCGATGCTTGACATGCTCGAGCCGATTTTAACGGCTGAGCCCGAGCTTGCTGATAACAAAAAAGTTTTGTCAAAACTTTCGGGCAATATAGAATTAAATAATGTCTCGTTCAGATACGCTGCGAACATGCCGTTAATTATAAATAATTTGTCGCTTAAAATTAGGGCCGGCGAGTATGTCGCGATAGTTGGAGCGACGGGCTGCGGCAAGTCAACTTTAATGAGATTATTATTAGGCTTTGAGAAGCCGTCTGAGGGTGCGGTGTATTATGACGATAATGATATTAATTCTATTGACTTAAAATCTTTGCGCCGCATGATCGGAGTTGTCACGCAGGACGGCGGATTATTTCAGGGCGATATATTTTCTAATATAATAATTTCAGCTCCGAAACTGACGCTTGACGACGCGTGGGCTGCCGCTGAGACTGCAGGAATAGCCGACGATATACGAGCAATGCCGATGGGAATGCACACGTTAATATCTGACGGCCAAGGCGGAATCTCCGGCGGACAAAGACAGCGCATCATGATCGCAAGAGCCATAGCTCCCAAGCCGAAAATTTTAATCTTTGACGAGGCGACAAGCGCGCTTGATAATATCACGCAGAAAAATATCAGCACGTCTTTGGCAAAGCTTAAATGCACTCGCATAGTCATAGCGCACAGACTTTCGACAGTTAAAGACTGCAGCAGAATTTTAGTGTTAGATCACGGCCGCATAGCTGAAGAGGGCGATTATAATTCTTTAATTGCGAAGCAGGGATTATTTGCCGACTTAGTCGAGCGTCAGCAGATTTAATTTAAATTTTAAAAAATTATAATTTATAATTTATAAAATGGAAAATTTTAATAGACTTAACGATAAATATTTTAAATTTTTGTTTGCTAATCCTGATTATAAAGATTTATTAATTGGATTTGTGAATGACGTTCTGGACAACACGCCGAAGAACGTTGAGCGTCTTCCGCCGGTTGTAGATTTAGTTTATTCGAACCGCGAGGCCGTACCGCAGAGTGCGCTTGACAAAACGCCGAGGTTCGACGTCATGGCGAGGACTTTCGATAATCGAAAGCTGCATATTGAAGTTCAAGTTGCGTATGATCCTTATTTACTGCAAAGGCTTATGAATTACGCTTCGCGCAGCTACGCCGGCGACACGCATCAGGGCGAGCCGTATTCAAGTGTTCAGATCGTATTTATAACTTTATTAAATTATAATTTATTTCCTGATTCTGAAGACTGGTACGAGCTGCACAGAATGATAAACGTTGCGACTGGCGCGTGGCGTCTCAGAAGCATGGAGTTTCATTTTATAGACATATCTAAATTACGTGCTAAAATGATAAAAGAACACGCGTGGCCGAAGACCGGACTTGAGCGTTGGCTTTATTATTTAGGCAGCATAGGAGGCAAGAAAAACATGGAGACGATCGCGAAAGAAGATTCAAGAGTGAACAAGATGATAAAGCTTGAGAATATATTTAGGGAAGACCCGGGCTTATTCGCCGCTTATACTGACTGGGAATTTGAGAAAAAATTATACGATGCGACTTTAAATCACGTTGCTATACAAGATGAAGACGAAAGAAAAGAATTAGACAACATAAGTGCTCTTGTCAATTTTATAGAACGCGGTTGTACTACACTGCCAAAAGCTGCGGCTTTATTAGGCATGACCGAGGCAGAATTCAAAGCAAAAATGGCCAAGTATAATATTAAAATTGATAATGCTTAATAAGCTTAATAATATCTGGCGAGTTCGAGGCTTGATCTTTAAAATTATTTTAAATTAATTATGCTTGAAAATTTTATTAAAAATTTAAACGAGACGGAGCGAGCCGAGCTTGAAAATTACTGCGCAAATAAATTTGTGAAGCAAAATAATCTTGATGAAGATAATCAAGAATTTTTAAATTTATGGCGCGGGATCATCAAGCTTAAATCTTGCATCGTAGGTCAAATTTTAAACGAACATATCTGCTATAAGCGGCCGGTGAAGTTTAACAGGCCTGAAGATATTAATATTATAATTTATAATTCTATAGCCGGAGAGCTGCCCGTCATAAAATTCGGCGATATATCGGACTTCGAGAATTTTATAATTAATTTATTATATAAGGGCGACAGGTCACAAGCAGGAGATATTTCGCAGATGGGCGCTTCGTTTATATTCGGCAAAACTCAAAGATTTTTAGCTTTATCTAATAAATACTACAGCAACACGCCGCCGGAGTTCGTAAATCTTGAGACGGAAGAGTGGCGCGGGAAATCGGCGATTATTAGGCTCGAGCATGAATGCACGCATTATTACACCAAAAAATTTTACGGCTCGGCGTCTAATAATTTACGCGACGAACTTATCGCGGACTTTGTAGGACTTTACGAGGCGTTTAAATTTTATAACGCAAAATTATTTCAGCACTTCATGGGACTTGATGATGTTAATAATCAAGCCGGCAGATTATCACTTTACACTGTCGGCTTGTCTAAAAACGTTCAAGAGATTATAAAGCAAATTGCTGTCACAAGTTCGAACTGGCTCGAGAGCTGGCAGCACACTCAAGAATTTAAAAGCTTTAATAAATCTCAGCGAATTAATTATTTGTGCGAAAATTTAAAATTAATTTAAAATTACTGCATTAAAATTCCGCTCTTAACGCCGCGCTTATTTGAAAATTTTGCAAGCTCTTTAAGTTTAGCGTCAAGCATGTTAAGCCCGGGCGTCAGCTCGTCTCTTAAATCATATAAAATATGATCCGTCTCGTCAGTCTCGATATGATCGATTAAAAGCTGCAGCGCGCTCAAAATTTTTGATTTAATCAAATTATCTTCGTCGTTGAAAATCGGCCGCGACGAGAAGAACTGACATTTATTATAAATTTTCATCAGCCATTCGACGCCTTCCATAATGGCAACTACAGTAGGCAAAATTTTATCGCCGTCAACTATCACGCCCTTGCCGCGCGTCTCTTCAACTTCAAGCATTAATTCTCGCACTCCGCCCTTTAACTTGTCAGAATAAAGCACCGCGCTGTCCAAACTCTCCGCCATTAACTCGCTTACAGGCTTTATCTCAAGATCTTTATAACTATTATCAATCAGCAATTTTTCATCAACCTAATTTAATTTAAATTTTAAATTAATTAATTCTAACATAAACTTTATGCTATAATTGTTTTAAATATATTTAATAATCAAACTTTTATTAAAACAAATTCAAAATTTTTCAGCTACATTTTCAGCTACAAAAAATTATTCTAAATTATTTTGCCGCAAGAATTTATAAAATTAAATTTAAAAATTATGCGTCACAAAATTTTTTAAAATTTTAAGTTTTAATAATAAAAATTAACGCTTAAACTCCGCACCCTCGAGCTCCAATAATTTTGCCTTGCGATCAAGCCTCCGGCTTTTAAGCCCATAGCCGACTAAACTTTTATCCCGGCCTATCACTCTATGACAGGGAATTATAATCGAAATATTATTCCGTCCGACCGCCTGGCCTACAGCCTGCGCCGCCATCTTCTTAATTCCGCGCTTGGCCGCAGTAATCTCCGCTATATCGCCATAGCTTACAGTCTCGCCATATTTAATATTTAATAAAATTTTCCAGACCTGAACTTGAAACTCAGTGCCGTTTAATTTTAACTCAGGCGTGAAGTCCGGCTCGCGTCCCGCAAAATATACATCAAGCCATTTAACAGCCTTATCAAAAATTTTTAAATTTTTATTATTAATAATAATTTTATCTTGCCCTAAGCAGTCATTAAAATATAAGCCGCATAAAGCATTATTATTATCAGCGCATAATAAAATCTCGCCCAGCGGCGAATTATAAATTTTAAAATTTAAATTATTATTCAACATGCCTTGCCTCGCTGAAATTTTTAAAAAATTATTTAAGCCCGTGAGCAAGATTTAGCAGCCCGTCATATAAAATTTCACGGGTATCAAGTATAACGCAATGCTTAACGCTTGCCAAATTTATAGCTTCAAGCTGCTTCGCGCTCGGCTTGGTGTACGGGTAAACGCCTTGAATAAATATAAAAAATTCAGCTATAAAATTATCACGCTGCAAATTTGTCGAGTTCGGGAAAAATTTTTTCACAGCATTTTGAAGCACGTCAAAAATAATTTCAATTTCTATCTTGAAATTCGCAAGCTGCTGCACTGAACATTTAGCTTCAAGCCTCGTAAGCTGTATTGCAAATAAGCTCAGCATTATATCGCTTGACATAAACGCGTCGGCCAAAATTCCGCAAAAATCTTCGCAGCTTAAATTATTAAATTTTTTAAACTCGCAGCTTAAATTTTTTGCAATAAATAAATATTCGCGCTTGATCAAGTCCAAAAATATTTCTTCTTTAGTCTTATAATAGCTGTATATAGTCGTGCGTGAGAGCGAAGTCCGCTCGGCTATATCTTTAAATATAATCTCGTCAAAAGATTTTAATTTATAAATCTCGGCACACGCGTTTAAAATTTCCTCGCGCCTGACGTCAAACTGCTCTTGCGTCCGCGCCCTTTGAAACTGAGAACTCATCATGACCTCTAAATAAATTTTTTAATTTTAATTAAAAAATACTAACCCCAAAAATTTTTGCCGTCAATTTTTTATTATTTAATTTAAAATTTTAAGCAGTAGGATTAAAAATTTAAATCATGTACAACATGCAGCTCACTGAAAATTTAAATTTAACTCGAGAATGGGACAAAGTATTTAAGCTAAGCTATAAAGTCTCGCACAAGAAAGTTTGTTATGTAAATCGCTACGGCATTACTCTTGCGGCGGATTTATACAAGCCTAAAGACTTGCAGCCCGGGCAAAAACTTCCGGCGCTTGCAGTAGGCAGTCCGTACGGAGCAGTTAAAGAACAGGCCGCAGGAATTTACGCAATGAACATGGCCGAGCGCGGCTATATAACTTTAGCGTTTGATCCGTCGTTTAACGGAGAGAGCGGAGGAAACACGAGGCTCGTCTCGTCGCCTGATATTAATACAGAAGACTTTTGCGCGTCTGTCGATTATCTTTCATGTCTTGATGAAGTTGACGCAAATAAAATCGGAATTATCGGCATATGCGGCTTCGGCGGTCTTGCTATAAGCGCGGAAGCTATACCAACGCGCCGAGCCTGCCCAAGCCTTGCCCGTCAGACGCTCCGGACTTTTTAAAAGATTACTGCGATTTCTATCACACGAAGCGCGGCTATCATCCTCGTTCTGTCAACTCCGGCCTCGGCTGGAACGCTACGACTATGCTCAGCCATTTAACTTTCTCACTCTTTGACTACGCTGACGAGATAGAAAGTGCTGTATTATTAGTTCACGGCGATAAAGCTTTATCTTATTATGCGAGCGAAAGAGTCTTTAAATTATTAAAGGGCAGCAATAAAGAATTTTTGACTGTCAAAAATGCAACTCACTGCGATTTATACGACGGCGGCAAGAATAAAGACTTAATTCCTTTCGACAAAATAGACGAGTTTTTAAAGAAATATTTAAATTAATTTTAATATAATAAAAATACTCTTTGAGTTTTAAATTTTAAATTTTTAATTTAGCTTAAAGCGTTTAATTTTTATTTATTTTTAACTTTAATCGTCGCGGCGTACGCGCTGTTAAACAAGCCTAATATAGCTGATAATATAAACAAAGTTTCGATGCCCAAGACCTGCCAGATCCATCCGCCGAACAACGCGATTAAAATACTTATAACGTGATTTATAGATAAGCCGGTCGAGATCGTCGCTCTTACTTCGTCGTTAGTGTCGGAAATATCTTGAACGTAAACGTTCGCGGCCATCGACGCAAGCGAGATTACAGAGTCCAAAATATAATTCAAGCAGCAAATTATAAACGCAATATTAAACGCAAACAAATGATGAGCGAAGCCGTAAAAGAAACAGACAATTACTAAAATCAAAGTGTCGCTTATCATGACTATTTTATAGCCGAGCTTGTCTATAATTCTGCCGATGAACGGCGAGGCAATAAAGCAGCTTATTGCAGAGACGGCAAACAATAAGCTTATCGTCATTGCGCTCGCTTTATAAAATAATACTAAGACATAAGGCCCGAACGTGAAAAATATTTGCTTGCGCGCTCCGTAAAATAATTCAAGCATGTAATATTTAAAATATTTTTTGCGGAAATAAAATCTGCTGCGAGCCTTGTCAGTCTGAGTTGAGCTTGTTAATTTCAACGAGAATAAAAATCCAAGACCGTAAATGCACGCCGCTAATAAAAATATCGGCTTGAATAATCCCGTGCCCTTGCTCAAGAGCCAAAATAAAATTATCACGCCCAAATATCCGGCCAGCGTCCCTATCTCGTATATAGCAGTCTGAACGCCGAGAGCCGCGCCGCCCTTGTTCTCTCTCGCATACACGAGCGATAAAGTGCTGCGCATTCCAAGCTGCATGTGCTCGCCGAGCGAGTAAATAAATATGCACAGCGTCACCAAAACTTTCGACGCCGGAGCAAGCGCGAGCATCCCCATTCCCAAGACCGCAATAAACGTTCCTGTCTTGAAAAATTTTTCAGCCGAAAAATTATAAAGCAAAGCTAAAATAAATATCATCAACGCCCCGGGCAATTCTCTAAAAAATTCCGACACGCCCCGATCAAACTGCGTCATCGCGGCGACCTCGGCAAGATAATTATCTATAACGCCTTTATATAATCCATAGGCAAGCCCGAATGATATTACAGCAAGCAAGAACGCTTTAAATTTCGCCTCAGGCCTAAAAGTTTTATCAATAGTTTTTAATTTAAAATTACTCATGCAAAATCTTCTTCCTTATATATATTATTATTCTAAAAATCATCAAGAAACGATTTAACTCCGCCGTGAGTTTTATAAGCAGGAAACGTGTCGAGATTAACAGCGTGAGCCGCTTTAAATATATTGCGCTCTATATCAGGATTAATTTTGCGCAGGTCTTTAAGCAGATTTTTAATCTCAAATCTTTTAGAATTTAAATGACCGTCCGCAATATTTTCAGTGAACTTGCAGGCGCACTGCAAAAATTCCAAATTATTATAATTACGCCATGCGATAATATCATCTTCTTTGACGCAGTAAAGCGGCCTGATTAACTGCATTCCTTCAAAGTTCGTGCTGTGAAGTTTCGGCGGCATACACTGAAGCTGCGCTCCGTAGAACATCGACATTAACACAGTCTCTATTACATCATTCAAGTGATGACCCAGCGCAATTTTATTACAGCCGAGCTCACGCGCTTTATTGTAAAGATGCCCGCGCCTCATCCTCGCGCAAAGATAGCACGGACTTTTAACAACCTGATTAGCGACGTCAAAAATATTGCTCTCGAAAATATTTAATTTAATATCCAAAAGCTCAGCATTAAATTTAATTTTATTTAAATTCGCCTCGTTATAGCCCGGGTTCATGCATAAATTTATAATTTCAAATTCAAAGTCGCTGTATTTATTCAAGCTCTGCATTAACTTCGCCATGAGCATAGAGTCCTTGCCGCCGGAAATACAAACGGCAATCTTATCATGCGGCTCAATTAATTTATATTGTTTAACAGCATTAATAAACGGCGTCCATAATTTCTTGCGGAATTTTTTATGGATGCTCCGCTCGGCCTGATTTATATTTTGCTCGGGCGTTAAGCTATGCGAGGCTTGATTATTCATGATCTAAAATTAAATTTAACGCCGCGAAAATTATTAATAATACAAACGCAAATAAAATCGCAGCCATGCCGTAATTAAATCCGCCCAAGTCAGCCATCACTCCGACGGCAAAAGGCATTATCGCGCCGCCGATTGCACTGGCAAAAACTAAAGTCCCGTTCGCAAGCTGATAATTAATAGAATAATAATTCGCGTCGGCATAGATCATCGGAGCAAGTCCCGCCATGCTCAGGCCAAGACATGCGACGCAGATAAACACGCTGGAAATATTTTCGCTTAATAATAATCCCGCAAAGAATAAACTTGAGCCGATGCTTGCGATTAATATAAAATTTTTAACTTTAAATTTCGAAGCAAAGGCCGCGCACAATAATCTTCCGGCGAATATAACAACCCAAAGCATGGACGAGACAAACTGACTTGAGTTTAGAAAATTTTTATAATTCATGTAAGTCACGAGCCACCCGAGCAGCGCGTACTCGGCGCAGATATAAAAGAATATCATTCCGGCCTTAATCAAAAATTTTTTGTCGCGCAGGAAACTTAAATCATAATTTTTAGAGCTTGCTTTATAGTTTGGCATATTTGCTTTAAATAATCTGTACAACGCGGCAATTCCCAGAAAAATTATTATCACGAGCCAGACCCGCCAGCCGGAAATTTTATTAACTAAATAAAATAAAATCGGAGCGGCGATCGCGCCCATTGCGAACATAGAATGAAGTATATTTGCCGCCGCCGCGCTGCCGTTCGTTAAAATATTTACTGTTCGAGTGTTGAAGTTTAACAAACTGCCCCGGCCAAGGCCTATTAACGCGAAGCCCAATATTAACAATAAGCTCGACCAGTTCGAGATAATCAATAAAAATGCTCCGATAAAAGCCATTGCAAATAAAATTAAAATAGATTTTTTATTGCCGAGATACAACGGCAGGACTCCGCTGATTAATCCCGCAGTTAGAACTCCTATCGAATGGCCGGCAAGCATCAAGCCGCCGAACGTGTCAGTGAAATTATACGCGGCCTTTAAGTCCGGCATTATAGACCCGAGCGTAACACTGACTAATCCGCTGCAGAATAAAGCAAAGAAACAAGATTTTAATAAAAATTTTTGCGAATCATCAAGATCGATATTTAAAATTTTTTTCAGCTCCTTAATTTGAAAATTAATTAAATTAAATTATAATTAATTTTTTAGAATTTATTTAATTAATTTTTAACAGGAGTTGATTGCGAACATGGAGAAATTAAAGCAGCTCTACGAGGGCAAGGCCAAGAAAGTTTACGCGACTGACGACGAAAATTTTTTCATAGTCGAATACAAGGACGACGCGACGGCCTTTAACGGAGAGAAGCGCGGGACTATAACCGGCAAGGGCGTTGTTAATAACAAGATGAGCAATATTTTATTTAAGATGCTCGAGGCTAACGGAGTTAAAACTCATTTTGTCGAAGAGCTGAGCGATCGCGAAACGTTAGTAAAGGCCGTGAAAATTATTCCGCTTGAAATTATAATTAGAAACGTTGCCGCAGGTTCGTTCTCCAAACGTTACGGAGTTGAAGAAGGCCGCGCGTTAAAAGCTCCGACGCTCGAGTTCTCGCTGAAGGACGACGCGCTGAACGATCCTTTAATTAATAACTCGCATATTATTGCGTTGGACATCGCGAGCGAGGCCGAGTTAAAAGTTATAAGCGACATGGCGTTCAAGATTAACGAGCTGCTTAAAAATTATTTTGCAAACATCGGCGTTAAATTAATAGATTTTAAAATCGAGATGGGACGCGACGCAAATAATAATATAATTTTAGCGGACGAGATTTCGCCGGACACTTGCAGATTTTGGGATGCGAAGACGAACGAGAAGCTTGACAAGGACAGGTTCAGACGCGACCTCGGCAACGTCGAAGAGGCCTATCAAGAGATGTTTAAACGCGTGAATAAATAATTTATAAAATATGCTTGAACTTGAAAATCTTGATAAATTACACGAGGAATGCGGCGTAATAGGCGCGTATCTTAATGATGCTGACGCCGACGCCGCTAAATTTATTTATTACGGACTTTACGCGCTGCAGCACCGAGGACAGGAGAGCGCGGGCATTGCGTCAAATTTAAACGGCAAGATAACGCCGATTAAATCCCCGGGTCTCGTCAGCGAAGTTTTTAGAAATCATCACGAGCTTGAAAAATTAAAGGGCAATATTGCAATCGGCCACGTGCGGTACTCGACCATGGGCGGCAGCGATCCAAGAAGTGCCCAGCCGTTAGCCGCAAGTTATAAGCAGGGAGATATTGCGTTAGCTCACAACGGAAATTTAGTCAACGGCGAGAGCATTAAAGAGATGCTGACCGACGCGGGAATAATTTTTCAGACAACAAGCGACTCTGAAGCTATATTAAATTTAATCTGTCAGAACGCAAGCGCGCATGGCATAGAGCAGGGAATTAAAACCGCAATGGACTTGATGAAAGGCGCGTATGTTTTAGTAATTACAACTCAAGATAAATTAATCGGCGTTCGCGACCCGTATGGTCTTCATCCGTTATGCCTTGGCAAGCTGCAAAATAATTCCGGATATATTTTAGCGTCGGAGAGCTGCGCCCTTGAAGCTCTTGACGCTGAGTTTATACGCGACATTCAGCCCGGCGAGATTGTAATTATAGATTCGCAAGGCGTTAAAACTATAGAGCCGTCTTTATGGCGGGGCAAAAAATTATGCGTGTTCGAGCTTGTTTACTTCGCGAGGCCGGACAGCATTGTTGACGGAGTGAGCGTCTATGACTTCAGGCGACAGTGCGGAGCTTTATTAGCAGCGCAAAATAAAATTCAAGCTGACTTAGTTATGGCCGCGCCCGACTCCGGCATACCGGCGGCGATCGGCTACGCTGAAGCATCCGGGATTCCCTACGGCGAGGGCTTGATTAAAAATAAATATATTGGACGGACGTTCATTCAGCCGACTCAGGAGATGCGCGAGGACGCGGTGAAAATAAAACTTTCGCCGATTAGACATAATATTGCTGGCAAGAGATTAATATTAATTGATGACTCTATAGTTCGAGGGACGACCTGCCGCCGCATCGTCAAGATGTTAAAGAACGCCGGCGCGAGCGAAGTCCACGTCTGCATAGCGTCGCCTGCCGTTAAATACTCGTGTTACTTCGGCATCGACACGCCTTATCGTGAAAATTTAATCGCCGTGCAGAAGACCGAAAGCGAGATACTTGAATATCTCGAGGCGGACTCGTTAACTTATCTCAGCCCTGAAAATTTATTTAAG
>JAFSNU010000142.1 GCA_017447325.1 Synergistaceae bacterium
GCCTCGCTGACTATAACCGTCATTGTGTCAATTCCGGAGGGCATATGCTCAATCGGGATATTATTTTCCTCGAAAGCCTGCACGACTTTTCTGAAAAATCCGACTTCACTGTGCATTAAGTCTTTCGCTATGACTATCGAGCAAAAATCTTTTTTGCCTGTAATTCCCGTTATAGTATATTTAGAACGTCTTGCGGTGTTCTCGACAATCCAAGTGCCTTCGTCGTCGGGCTTGTTAGTATTTTTAATATTAATCGGGATGCCGGCCTTCTTGACGGGAAACACAGAGTCTTCATGCAGGACAGTCGCGCCCATGTACGCAAGCTCGCGTAACTCACGGTAAGTAATATTTTTAATTTCAGCCGGCTTGTCGATAATATGCGGATCGGCCATGAGCATTCCCGAGACGTCCGTCCAGTTCTCATACACAGTAGCTCCGCACGCGCTTGCAACTATCGAGCCGGTAATATCAGAGCCGCCGCGCGAAAAAGTTTTGACGCTGCCGTCTGGCATTGAGCCGTAAAATCCCGGGACAACGATTTTATCATCAAGCTTGGCTTTAAACGCGTTTCGAGTTTTAGCCTCGTCCAGCATTCCAGACTCGTTAAAGAATATCACGCTCGCCGCGTCAACAAATTCATAATTTAAATAATTCGCCAAGACTATAGCGTTTAAATATTCGCCGCGTGAAGCCGTGTAGTCGCGTTCAGGCGAATTTAATAATTTGTCGTGAATTTTCGCAAATTCTTCGTCAAGATTTAAATCAAGATTTAAGCCTGAAATAATTTCTTGATAACGCGATTTAATTTCATTAAACGGCTCGTCAAAATTTTTTGATGCTGAGGCAAGATCAAAGCATTTATATAATAAATCAGTGACTTTAGTATCGCCGCTTGAACGTTTGCCCGGCGCGGACGGAACAACATACACTCTCGCCTCATCTGAGCTTATTATATCTTTGACTTTCTTGAACTGTTTAGAATCGGCCAGCGAACTTCCGCCGAATTTCACAACCTTCTTCATCTTTTATATAGCCTCTAAAATTCTAATTTTATTTTTAATCTCAAGCCCTGCGAATTTATTATTAAACTCTGCCTCGCTTAACGGCTCAGTTATAAACGCGCACTCGTCATTAAAGCTCTCGAGCTGCTGCACGCCGTCAATAAATTTATCAGCCCTGACAAAATATTTAAACTTTAAAGCTTGATTAATATTATTATTTAACTCCAAGCTAAGGCCGTTATAAATAAATTTATTAAAATTTTTAGCAAGCTCGACGACGTCCGAGACGACCGCGCTGGCCGTCGGGTATCTGCCCGCGCCGCTGCCGTAGATCATTGCGTCGCTTAACATGTTGCCGTGAAATAAAATTGCATTAAACGCTTCATTCACGTTATACAGCGCGTTATTATTTTTAATTAAGAACGGCGCGACCAAAACTTCATGGCCTTCTTTATAAAATCCGAGCAGTTTTATAGTCGCGTTTAATTTATCAGCATATTTAAAATCTAATTTATCAATCTTAGTGATGCCCTCGCAGTTCACGCTCTCGTATCTAACGCGCTTGCCTGAGACTAAAGACGCGAGTATCGCAATTTTTCTCGCCGTGTCATGGCCTAAAATATCCGCGTCAGGATTGCGCTCTGCGTAGCCCTTATCCTGCGCAAGCTTTAAAGCGTCCGCGAACTCCATGCCCTCATTGCGCATTTTCGTCAAAATATAATTGCAAGTGCCGTTCAAAATTCCCATGACTTTATCAAGCTTCTCGTGACGCAAAGTCTTTAACGTTCTTAATAAAGGCGTGCCGCCGCCGACGCTCGCCTCGAACAGATAACTGCAATTATGTTTACGCGCAATCTCGCTCAGCTCAGCTCCGTAAAAGTCAACGAGCTCTTTATTAGACGTGCATACGCTGATGCCGTGCTCTAAAGCTAATTTAGAGTAAGAACACGCGGGTTCTTTGCCGCCCATCGTCTCGCAGACTATTTTAATTTCCGGATCGTTCACGATTACATTAATGTCATTCACAACAATCTTCTCGTACTTCGTGCCTTTAAAGTCGCGTATGTCTAAAATATATTTCACGCGGACGTCATCGCCGGCAGCAGCCTTGACTTCTTTAAAATTTTCCTCGATCAGCTCGGCCACGCCTCCGCCGACAGTCCCGCAGCCTAATATTGCGATATTAATCATTCTTAACTAACCCCTCTCAAAAAATTTTAATTTTAAAAATTAAACAAAATTTTATCATAATTAAATAAATTTAATTTAATTTAAATTAAAAAATCTCTTGCGTTTTTTGACGTTAGCGATTAAAATATACGAGTGTTTTAACGGGCCTATAGCTCAAGTGGTTAGAGCCACCGGCTCATAACCGGAAGGTTCTTGGTTCGAGTCCAAGTAGGCCCACCAAACTTTAAAAACAATTAACGCCTTGAGAATTTAGCTCAGGGCGTTTTTATTTTAATATTTATAAATTTAAAGCAAGATGCTAAGCGAGTTAATAATCAAACAGGCCAAGCCTAAAGACAAATTATAAATTAATTATTTAATTTATTTAAATTTTTTAAATAACGCGAGCGACGACAGCGCTCCGACAGTCTCAATCGCATAGAACGCAAGTCTAAATCGCGAGTATCCTAACACCGCCGTGCTTGCCATTAGATAAGCCGTCAATAAAAATATTGCAATATTTATAAATTTTAATTTCTTAATATTAAATATAAAGCTAATCGCATAAATTAAATTTAAAATCGCGAGCATTCCCGCCGCAAAGAAAGATATTGCGCGTTTAAATAAATTATTAATTTTAAATTCATTTATAAACGTCAAGCCCGGGGCGATCATCTCAGTTAATAAGCCTTTAAAATTTAATAAAATATATGCGCCTATATGCTGCTTAATATAGCCTCGGCCTATATCGCCCTTTGCCGCGTACTGCTCATGAATTGCAAGCTCGTCAAAATTTGGATATTTATCATAAAGCATTTTATTAAATATTTTCTTAACTTTTAAATCGTTCTCTGTACTGTTCGGAATTTTATTTACGATTTGATAAGTTATCGGCGCATAAAAATCAAACGAATCTTTAAGGCGAAGCGGCATGTACATAGTCTCGAAAGTCACATGATGATAATGCGCGTTTCTAATGCACCAGCCTCCGAACATCGCAAGATAAACGCACAAATATAAAACGCCAAGCTTAAAATTTATTTTCTTAAATATTAATGCGAAAA
>JAFSNU010000143.1 GCA_017447325.1 Synergistaceae bacterium
CAAGATAAAGTTTATCGCAAAAATTTATTGAGCGTTGACTTTAATCATAAAAAATTAATTTATCCGCCTGAGATTAAAGGCCGCGAGCATAATAATAATTTTGACGCGCCGGAAAATTTTGTAGTGTTTGAGTGCGTGCATAGATTATTGGAGAAAGGGTACAGGCCGGAGGATATAGAGCTTGAGAGAGCCTGGCACTTGGGGCATGACGCGAAGAGCGGACGGGCTGATATTTGCGTGAGTGATAAGAACGGCGAAGTTTTATTTATAATCGAGTGCAAGACTTGGGGAAATGAATTTGATAAAGCTTTAAATAAAACTAAGCAGGACGGTGCGCAATTATTTTCTTACTGGCAGCAGGAAGGTTCTTGCAAATGGCTTGTGCTTTATGCGTCGGATTTTAATTTAGAGAATAATAAAATTATTTATAGAGCTGACACGATAAACTGCTCGGACGATGAAAACTATTTGCTTACGTCTCAACATGACAAAAGCACTAAATTATATCGGGATGCGAAGACTGTAAAAGAAAAATATGATGTTTGGAACAGGACATACGAAAAATATATTCATGACGATTTAATATTTAAAGCTGATACTGTCGCATATGAAATAGGCGTTAAGCCATTGCTCAAGGAAGATCTAAAAAAATTTAATCCGGACGATAAAATTATAAATAAATTTGAAGAGATTTTGCGTCATAATAACGTGAGCGATAAAGAGAACGCGTTTAATAGATTGATCGCGCTGTTTATCTGCAAATTATTTGACGAGATAAATAAAGAAGATCACGACGAAATGGAATTTCAGTATAAACGCGGCACGGACACTTACGAGACTTTGCAGGACAGATTGCAGAGGCTGCATAAAGACGGCATTGAAGAGCTTATGCTTGAGAAAATTTTTAATGTGTCTGAAAAATATCCTGAATTATTATTCGAAAAGTATAACGGTTCTGACAGGCATAATGCGATTGCGGACTTGAAGAGTACCATACGCAAGCTAAAATTTTACTCGAATAATGACTTCGCGTTTAAAGACGTTCATAATGAAGAATTATTTTATCAGAACGGAAGAATTTTAGTTGAGATGGTGCAGCTGTTCGAGAGATATAGAATAGTTTATTCTGCGAAAGAGCAGCTGCTTGGAGATTTATTCGAGCAGCTTTTAAATAAAGGCTTTAAGCAGAACGAAGGGCAGTTTTTCACGCCAATGCCGATAACGCGCTTTATCTGGGACAGTCTGCCGGTTGAAAGATTTGTTCAAGATGATAAATATCCTAAGATTATAGACTACGCCTGCGGAGCCGGACATTTCTTAAGTGAAGCTGTCGAGGCCGTGAATTATTTTGCTGATAAAAATAATAATAATAAAGATAATTCATGGGTAAGAGATCATGTTTACGGAATTGAAAAGGATTACAGGCTGGTACGCGTCTCTAAGACCTCGCTGTTTATGAATAACGCGGGCGGCGGCAATATTATATTCGGCGACGGACTCGATAATTATCCTGATAAAGGAATCGAAAATAATTCGTTTGACATTCTTGCAGCAAATCCTCCGTATTCGGTCGATGGCTTTATAAAGTATTTAAAGCTTGAAAATAATAGCTTTAGGCTTGCTGAAAAGATAAGCATAAACGGCAGCGAGATTGAAGTATTATTTATTGAACGCATATCGCAGTTATTAAAGCCTAAAGGCATAGCGGCCGTTATACTGCCGAGTTCTATTTTGTCAAACGACAGCGAAAGCTATACCGGAGCGCGTGAAGAGTTATTAAAGAATTTTTATATTCGCGCGATAGCGGCTTTCGGCTCAAAAACTTTCGGAGCGACGGGGACTAACACTGTAATATTATTTCTTGAGAAATTTAATACTCCGCCGGATAACGCGGGAGTGTGCGAGGATTCTGTTAATGCTATTTTCAGCGGTGCAAGCGAAATAAATGAAGCATGGCGCGATAAAGAAATTTTAGAGGCATATACTGCACATATAAAAGTAAGCTATGATGATTATATAAATTTTATAGATCAAGAATATTCTGTTCAGAAATTATCAAGCATAGAATACTTTAAAATATATGTTGATGCTTTCGCAAGTTCAGCGCAGGCTAAAAATCTTTTAAAGTCCGGAGCTTATAATAAGTTGGACTCATGCGGCAAGGACGAAGTTTATTTAAAAAAATTTTATGACTATGCGCATAATAAAGAGCGCGATAAAATTTTATATTTCGCGTTAGTGTATAAGCAGCGAACTTTAATTATTAATTCGCCGGCTGATAATAGTCAGCAGAAAATATTTTTAGGCTATGACTGGTCAAATCGCAAGGGCAGCGAAGGAATTAAAATGATCGCGCCCGGCGGCAAATTATATAACGATAAAGACAGAGCGGCTGACGACACGCTCGCTGCGGCTGTGCGCAAGAGCTTTAATAATTGTAATTTTGTGTTAAGCGAATCTCAAAGCGAGTACGCAAAAATTGTTAATACGCGCGACATGCTGGACTTTTCGCGGGCGAATTTTAATAAGGCATTTCAGCTTAACGTTGATGCAGTGATTAAAAACGTGTCTAAGTATTCTGCTATAAAATTATCGGACTGTGTTGAAGTTACCGGAGGACTTTGGACGGGCAAGAAGACGCCGCTGAAAAAAGTAAAAGTGATTAGAAATACAAATTTCACTATGAGCGGACATTTAGTTTTAGATGACGTTGCGGAGATAGACGTTGAAGAATCAGCCTTTACTGTCAGAAAATTACAAATCGGCGAGATTATTCTTGAGAAATCGGGCGGCAGTTTAACTCAAGCTGTAGGACGTGTTGTATATTTTGACGTTGATGACGGCGGCGAATATTCGTATTCTAATTTTACTGCGCGGCTGCGTGTTAATAACGATAATATTTTGCCGAAATATTTATATATTGTCTTGAATGACTATTATCAAAGTGGCAAAACTTTTGCGTATCAAAACGGCATGGGCGGCTTAAAAAATTTAGACATGCAACGCTATTTAGACATTCCCGTTCCCGTCCCGCCGTTGGAAGTTCAGCGTCAGATCGTGACCGAGTGCGAGCAAGCCGAAGAGCAGCGCGCGAGCTTGAGCAAAAGCATTGAGACTTTA
>JAFSNU010000144.1 GCA_017447325.1 Synergistaceae bacterium
CAAGGCTCAGGCTCGTGTCCAATTGATCCGGACGAATTATAAACAGCTGGCCGACCTTCTCGTTAAGCGTCATTCCTTTTAAAATCTGCCTAGTGTCTGACGCTGATGCAACGGCACAAGCAGCGCAAAAAATTATTATTATTATTAAGAGTTTAAATTTTATTCGCATTTTTTAAATCCCTCATATTCAGCAAAGCCGAGCATATATAAAGCCAAAATAAAAGAGCCGTTATTATTTGCCGCGATATTTTCAAGCTCTTCAAATACTGTGTCGCGCGGAATTTTTACATTTTCAGATTTTGAAGCGACTTCTTGAATAATCTCAGGCAGAGCCATGCACATTTTATAAAACGCGTCCGGCTCGCCCGTAATAAATTTATAAAATTGATCCATGCTGACGCGGCGTATAAATTTGTGTCTTCGCCTCTCTCCGTCAAGCGATACAGTCCATGCTGTGTTCTGAGATTTTTTAGCTATGACTTCGACTAAAAAACAAGCGCAGTCATCGTCAGTCAATAATTGGCTCTGCATCTTCATATAAGTCTTTGCGCTCGCCGCCGAGTTCATAGTGTTATGTTTATTCTTCATTTCAACATAAATAGTCTTTACCGTCCCGCATTCAGGCACTTCAAGGCCGTCTTTGCTTGATACTATAACATCCCAGCCTCTTTCAGGAACAGTACAGCCTTTAATATATTTAAAAATCTTTTGATGAAAATATCCGATCTCGTTGCTGTTCGCTTTATCTCGCTGTCTGAATATCTCGTTTTTAATTATCTCGTCCCAGCTGTAATTATAAATATTTTTGTCAAATATCAGCTTGACCGGATCGACTATATTATTATTAAAACGCTTTAAGTCGTACGGCGTTAATTTATCTCCGTACTTCGCAATAGTATTTTTAACATGCTGCTTAAAATCTTTTTTAGATATAAATTTTAAAGTCCACATTTAAAATTCTCCAGTCCCTTTCGTATTTCTAAAGCAATATCAAAAGCCATGTTCACCGGCACGGCGTTTCCAACCTGCTTATACTGACTGCTTACAGCTCCGCAAAATTGCCAGTCATCAGGGAAAGCCTGTATCCTCGCGTTCTCTCTGACAGTGAAAGGCCGAGGCTCCAACGGGTGGCACCGCTCAGTCTGCTTTTGAGTCGGCGAAGTTAGAACAGCAAGCGAAGGCTCGTCCATGCTCATGCGCCGCAAAATTCCAGTGCGTCCGCCGCCCATGTTCCAGCAGCTCTTCATGTACTCTTTTGCAATATCTTCCGGAATATCACGCCAATAACCGCCCGGAGGCACAAGCTTAAAAATATTCCGCTTATATTCAGAGTACTGAACGCTGCAACTCTCAGGCACGTCCTGTAATATATCCCGCAGCACCGGCTTATAGTCATGAGCTTTAGGAAATTTTATAAAAATTTTATCTTTCAAGTCCTCCCTAATTCCAATCGTGATAAGCCGCTCTCGTTTTTGAGCGCATCCGTAGTCCCATGCGTTAAGCACGCTTTTAATAATTTCATAGCCGCTTTGCGTGAAAGTGTTTAATATAGTCTTATACGTCCGACCCTTGTCATGAGTTAAGAGTCCCTTCACGTTCTCGAATAAAAATATTTTAGGCTGTAATTTTTTCAAAAATAACGCGTAATGATAAAAGAGAGTTCCGCGCGTGTCGTCAAAACCAAGACGCTTGCCCGCGTAAGAAAATGCCTGACAAGGAGCACCGCCGGATAATAAATCAAGCTCGCCCGTCTTAATATTAAAATATTTATTTAAATCTAAACATGAAATATTTGCAATATCGCTGCAAATTACATTCCAGTCCGGCCTGTTTAATTTTAAAGTTTCAGCCGCGTCTTTGTCTATCTCAATTAAGCCTAACGCATTAAAGCCCGCGCGTTCAAGGCCAAGGGCAAGGCCGCCAGCTCCTGCGAATAATTCTATGCAGCTAAATTTAAAATTCCGCGCGTTAATGGGTTGATTAAAATTCACGACCAATAACAGCCCTTTCTAATTTTTAATTTTAATTTATTTATTAATTCTATTATAAATAAATCTCAGGCCGTCGAGCATCAGCCACGGATCAACTAAATCAATATTGCGGGACACTTTCGCCATCAACGCAGCGTGTCCGCCCGTCGCTACGACTTTCGCCTTAACGCCC
>JAFSNU010000145.1 GCA_017447325.1 Synergistaceae bacterium
CTGGTCTATTATGAGTTCTGACGGAATTAGAGCAGAGATCGGCGGCGTGTTAAGACAACTTTTAGACAACGACAATGATAATAAGGCAGAAAAGCTAAAGCTGCTGCAAAAGGCCGTACTCGATGATCAAAAAGTTAAACAGCTTGATATAGATAGCTGGATAAAAATTCTTGAGTCAATTTTAACTGGAATTTATAAATATATTGACTTTGAAAGCTCGGAAGGTCAGGATATTTTAAATTTATTCTTTACTGCGTTCAATAAATACGTTCGCTATAAAGATAAAAATCAGGCGTTCACACCCGACCATATTACTGACTTAATGTGCCGCGCAGTTGGCGTTGACAGGAATAAAATCGTTATGGACATTTGCTGCGGCTCTGGCTCGTTCTTAGTTCAGGCAATGGTTAAAGAGCTGGCTGACTGTCGGCGCAATAAAGCTGACAACGAGGCCGAGGCTTTAATGCTTCAGATCAAGAAGAAGCATATCTATGGCATAGAGCTTGAAGAGCAAGCTTACGGCTTATCGACTACTAATATGTTAATTCACGGCGACGGTAATTCTAATATTAAATTCGGAAGCTGCTTTGACAATAAAAATTTTATTAAAGATGCTAACCCGGATATATTTTTGATGAACCCGCCGTATAACGCAATACCTAAGGACATACCCGGGCAATATAAAAAGAACTGGGGCAGCGCGAAGAACGGCCACGAAGACCCTACAAAGGGCTTTGTGTTCGTACACTTTTTATCTGACGTGATAAAAGAGATGAACGACGAGCGCGAGAGAAACGGACAGTCAATAAAGACTGTCAAGCTCGCTGTGCTTTTGCCGGTCTCAGCTGCGATAGGCAACAGCTCAGCTATTAAGAGCGAGAAGCAGTACATGCTCGAGCATAATACGCTTGAGGCCGTGTTCACTTTGCCAAACGAAGTATTTTATCCCGGCGCGTCTGCTTCAGCTTGCTGCATGATTTTCACGCTTGGCAAGCCGCATGTTAATTCCGACGGCACTGTCAATAAAACTTTCTTCGGCTACTTTAAAGAAGACGGATTTAAAAAGAAAAAATATTTGGGACGCATTGAGCAGTTTGACGCTGATAAAAAATCAAAATGGGAGCCGATCAGGGATCGATGGCTGAAATTATTCAGGGACAAGCAGGCAGTCGATAGCATATCTGCTGTTACTGAAGTTACTGCAGATGACGAGTGGCTTTGCGAAGCTTACATGACGACCGACTACAGCAAATTATCAAACACTGACTTCCAGAATACTGTAAAAAATTATCTGGCTTATTTAGTGAAGACTGGCAAAGTTTACGAGCCTAATACTAACGAGCCGAGTACGCCGCCGGACTTAAACACTCAGAGCTGGAAAGAGTTTAGGGTCGGAGATTTTTTTGACGTAGAACTTTCAAAAGGCGATATAAAGGCTGACGAAATAGACGAAGGCGACGTCTTATTAATTTCATCAGGCTGTGAGAATAATGGCGTTATAAAACGTATTGACGGAGTCGGCGACGGCAAAGCTGAAATTTTTAGCGGTAACAAAATTACTGTTGATATGTTCGGCAATGCTTACTATCAGGCTGAACCGTTTTATGCTGTATCGCACGGAAGAGTTAATATATTAACAGCCAAATTTGATTTAAATAAATATATAGCTCTATTTATTGCGACATTAATAAACGGCGAACAATTTAAATATTCATACGGTCGCGCTGTTTACAGCAACGTTGTAACTAATATGACGCTCAAACTTCCTGCGGCCAAGACCGGCAAGCCCGACTGGCAGTTCATGGAGAATTATATTAAATCGCTGCATCATAAGCCCATTACGACACGCAATAATCCAGACATGGCTCCGGCGTTAAATGTTAAAGACTGGAAAGAGTTTAAGGTCGGAGATATTTTAGACTGCTCTTCGACATCTCTTTCAATTAAAGATGATTTGCCTGACGGAAATGTGCCGTTTATATCGAGGACTGTCGAAAACAATGGAGTTGACGGATATGTCGATATTACGCCTGATAAATTGACAGACGGAAATTGTTTAACGATAGGCGCGGAAGGAATATATGCGTTCTATCAGCCCGACGCATTCGCAACAGGAAATAAAATATACCAGATGAGAAGAAATAATATGAATCAGTATATCGGATTATTTCTCGCAACTGTCCTTAACCTTGAGGATTATAAATACTCTTACGGACGTGCAAGAATTATGAGCAAGTTGCAAAATGAAAATCTCAAACTTCCTTCGGACGCGAACGGCGAGCCCGACTGGCAGTTCATGGAGAACTATATTAAAGCGCTTCCATACGGGGACAGAATATAAATCAAAACATAAAATAAGCGGCAGGCCGTTTAACAAGCTTGCCGCAAATTATTTAATTATAATTATAATTTAATCTTCAAGCGCAAGCATGGCAAGTTCTAACGCGCCTTTAATTCCCTGATTGTCGTTAAGGCTCGCCGGAACAATATAAGTATCCATGTTTCTTAACTCTTTAGTGTCGATATAGCCGTTGATTTTTTCGATCACTTTCTTGCGTATAAGCGGGAATAACTGCTTCTGGTGCATGACGCCGCCGCCTAAAATTATTTTCTGCGGGCTTAACGTCATAATAACATCAACCATTGCCTGAGCAATATACGCAGCTTCAAGCTCCCAGACTTCCGGCCGGTCTAATAATTCTTTCGCGGGCTTGCCCCAGCGCGCCTCGATAGCAGGGCCGCTCGCCATGCCCTCGAAGCAAACGCCGTGATTCGGACAC
>JAFSNU010000146.1 GCA_017447325.1 Synergistaceae bacterium
GTGTCCGAATCACGGCGTTTGCTTCGAGGGCATGGCGAGCGGCCCTGCTATCGAGGCGCGCTGGGGCAAGCCCGCGAAAGAATTATTAGACCGGCCGGAAGTCTGGGAGCTTGAAGCTGCGTATATTGCTCAGGCAATGGTGGACGTGATAATGACGTTGAGCCCGCAGAAAATAATTTTAGGCGGCGGCGTCATGCACCAGAAGCAGTTATTCCCGCTTATACGCAAGAAAGTGATCGAAAAAATCAACGGCTATATCGATACGAAAGAGCTTCGCAACATGGATACTTATATTGTCCCGGCGAGCCTTAACGACAATCAGGGAATTAAAGGCGCGTTAGAACTTGCAATGCTTGCGCTTGAGGACTAAATTATATTTATAATTAAAGAAGTTGCGGCAAGCCTGTAAAACAGCCTGCCGCTTATTTTATGTTTTGATTTATATTCTGTCACCGTATGGAAGTGCTTTAATATAGTTTTCCATGAACTGCCAGTCGGGTTCGCCTTTGAAATTAACCGGCAAAGTAAAACCGAAGTCGTTGCGTATGTGTGAGTTGAGTTCTCTGCCGAACGGAAAATATTTATATAAGGTCTCGTTATGAATCAGCGTGCATAAAAATAATTTCGCATGGTCTGATACTTCGTCGGAAAATTTCAGCACGGACACATTCTGTGACGTGTAAAAAGGTTTTACCTGTAAATAAGTTGATCCTAAGCTTCCTCCTAAAGCCACAGTAATACATCCAGCAGGATACGGCTCAACTGTTTCGACTTTATCTACTATTAAAGATATGCCGTTATCGCTTTCAGATCGGCCTACAAAATTATAAACAGGATCATCTGTCGTCATATCCCTTGCGTCCAGTTTATTACCCATTGAAATATCGCAAATATCTTTTAGTAAAAAATATTTCCAGCTCTGAGTGTTTAACTCCGGCGGAATATTATGCGCGTTGCGTGTCGTAATGGGCTTATGATGCAGCGATTTAATATAATTCTCCATGAACTGCCAGTCGGGCTTGCCGAATTTGTCCGCAGGAAGGGAGATAACGAGTTTTTTTGAGTTGCCGACTCTGCACTGTCTGCCGTAAGCCCATTTATAATTCTCACTGTAATTAATAACGTTAACGATAAATAGTCCAACATGACGCGTCATTTCAAATTTTGGCTGAAATATATTTACATCTGAAGTCGCGCAAAAAGGATCGGGCGCATAAAAAGCTGTGCAGCCTATTTTCCCAGTGACAATGCAGTTGCCTTTGAATTCTGGGGCAATATTAATATAACTTCCAATACCGTTATTATCATTGGACGCTGAATAATAAGGAGTGTCGCCTTCTTCATATTCGTCAGAATAATGATATATTCCAGGTACGATATTAAAATAATCAGACAGCTTAAACTCTTTCCAGTTCTGAGTGTTTAAGTCCGGCGGCGTACTCGGCTCGTTAGTATTAGGCTCGTAAACTTTGCCAGTCTTCACTAAATAAGCCAGATAATTTTTTACAGTATTCTGGAAGTCAGTGCGTGATAATTTGCTGTAGTCTGTCTTCATATAAGCTTCGCACAGCCACTCGTCCTCTGCCGTAATTTCCACAACAGCAGATAAGCCGTCGACTGTCTGCTTGTCTCTGAATAATTTCAGCCAATGCTCCATGATAGGCTTCCATTTTGAATTTTTATTCTCGTCAAATTGCTCAACACGTCCCAAGTTCTTCTTCTTTTTAAATCCGTCTTCTTTAAAGTAGCCGAAGAAAGTTTTATTGACAGTGCCGTCGGAATTAACATGCGGCTTGCCGAGCGTGAAGATCATACAGCAGGCCGAAACAGACGCGCCGGGATAAAATACTTCGTTTGGCAAAGTGAACACTGCCTCAAGCGTATTATGCTCGAGCATGTACTGCTTCTCGCTCTTAATAGCTGAGCTGTTGCCTATCGCAGCTGAGACCGGCAAAAGCACAGCGAGCTTTACCGTCTTTATTGACTGGCCGTTTCTCTCGCGCTCGTCGTTCATCTCTTTTATCACGTCAGATAAAAAGTGTACGAACACAAAGCCCTTTGTAGGGTCTTCGTGGCCGTTCTTCGCGCTGCCCCAGTTCTTTTTATA
>JAFSNU010000147.1 GCA_017447325.1 Synergistaceae bacterium
AGCTTTCGCCGGCACGCTCGGAAATTATTATCATATCAGGCTTGGCCATCAGTTCGTTGACGACAGCCTCGGCGTGATATATAAATTAAAAGAGATAGTTGACGAAGATGACTGGGCTAATTTACAGCAAATTATTAAGAAATTGCTGCCTCAGATTAATGTCATCACGGGGCTTATGCAGAATATTGTAAGCGATAGCGGCGACAGCGTCATAGGCGTTAATTTATCGCAGGAAATAATTCAGCTTTTAATGCAGCATTTCTTTGCCGAAGATTAATTAATTTATAAAATTAAAAATAGCCGGGACTGCTTAACTCGCAGCCCCGGCTTTATTATTTTTATTTTTAAATTAGCCCCGCATGACTTCAAGAGCGTTGTTCCACATGTCGCGGCCTGTCGTCACGACTGACAAATTAGCTTCGTACGCTCTGCTTGCGACCAACATGTCCGTCATCTCGCGGACTAAATTCACGTTCGGATATGCGACATAGCCGTCTGCATTTGCATCAGGGTGATCCGGCTGGTACGTCATGCGCGGGGCGGCGTTGTCTTCAGCTATTGCTAAAACTCTCACGCCGTTAATCTCGCGGTAGCCGTCCAAACTTTTATCTAACATCTCCGCGAAGACCGGCACTTTGCGCTTATACGGCCCGCCGTCGAGAGTTCTCGTCGTGTTAATATTCGCCAAGTTCGACGAGATCGTGTCCATCCATAATCTATGAGCCGTCAATGAACTTCCGGCAACTTCCATGCTGTCAAATACTCTCATGCTTTCATCATCACCCCATTTAAATTATTTAATTTATTATAACACTTAAATTATTTTAAATTTATAAAATTACAGCCGTCAAAAAATTTTTCATGTTATAATAAATTAACTCGTTCAAACTTTCGAAAGACTAAACTCAAAATTTTTCAGCTACATTTTCAGCTACAAATAGGCCTTATAAATTTAATTATCATAATTAATTGCACTTGCGTTTACAAAAATAAACTTAATCAAAAATTTTTGCGCAAAAATTTTTGAAGCTGTAAACTTTCAAAAATTTTTCACGAGGCTCAACGAAATTATTTTCAAAAGTTTTCACGAAGCTCAACGAAATTATTTTCAAAAGTTTTCACGAGGCTTAACGAAATTATTTTCAAAAGTTTTCATGAGGCTCAACGAAATTATTTTCAAAAGTTTTCATGAGGCTTAACGAAATTATTTCAGCTAAATAAAATTGCGCCGTCAAAAATTTTAATCTCGACAACGCAATTTTAAATCATAAAAATTATTTTAAATTTACAAGCTTACAATCCGCAAAATTAAAAATCTAAAAATTATTTCAGCTCAATAAAATTGCAGCCGGCAAAAATTTCTTTGTACTCGTCATGGCAAGTTAAAAATATAACTTGATTATTAGCCGCAAAATCTTTGATAATCTCGCAGGCTTTAGCGCGTCTCTCCGCGTCCATGTTCACTAAAGGATCGTCGAACACCGCGACAGCTCCGCCGTCTTGATAAAGCTGATTGATAACTGCAAGCCGAAACGCAAGCGCTATCGTCTCTTTCGTGCCTTCGGATATATTAAGCCAGCGCAAAATTTTATTATTGCTGTAAATCTCCGGCTTAATATCTAAAGCTTTAGATTTTTTATCCAAATTATCAGCCTCGAGCCGCCCGCTTGAGATTTTATGTAAATAGCTCGAAAATTTCTCTATCAAATAATCAACAGGATTTTTCTCGACCTGCTCTTTGGTCTTATTAAAGATTTTTAAAATATTCTCCCAGCGTTCAAGCTCAAGCTTTTTATTCTCAAGTTCGCGCTGCGCAGTCTGCAAAGCATTTTCAAGCTCCGGCACTTTCGCAGCTAAACTCGCGGCGTTGGACTTCGCTAATTCTAATTTGCCCTTTAATTCAGCCATCTCCTGCTGACGAGCTATTTTCTCCTGCTCGTAATCTTTATACGCTTGTTCGTTGTTCATTCTCAGCCCGGTTATATCAATGCTGAAACATTCCGGCTTCATATCTTTAACTTGATCTTTAACTGCGGCCATATCGCTCTCAACTTTATTAATTTCTAATTTTAAAGCATTAAATAATTCTTGAAGATCGTCAGGACTTCTATAAAAATTTTCATAATTTTTAATTTGCGCTTCTGCCCGGCCGATATATTTGTCGAGCTTGTCCGCACGTCCGCACAGCGCGTTAATGTCTTTAATAATTTCATCGCGCGTCCTGTCTTGAGTATTTTCATCATCCATACTAAATTTGCCGTTTAAATTAATCATCATGTCCTTGCTCTCACGTAAAAGCTTTTGATGCTCACGTTTATAATTTTCAAGCTCGAGCCGCTTGCGTTCGCCGGCCAAAATCATAGCGTTTAATTTATCGCGCAAAATTTCTATATTGCCGTTAATATTTTCAAGATTATATTTCGCGATTATCGCATAAATTATTTTTTTATTCGCTTCCCATTCGGCCTGCGTCTCCTCAACGTTGACATCAGCCGGACTAATTCGCATTGACGCGACGCCCGGGATTTTAATCATAGCCGTTCTGTTAATTTTATATTCAGATTTATTCGCGCTTATATTATCAGGCTTAATCACTGCGTTATTCAGCGACGGCTGCGTTATCTCAAGCTTATAATTACTATCATGCAGCGCCGCCTCGAGCTTTATATTAAAGCCCTTAAGCTTGCTTATACATTCCATGATTTTATTAAACGCGCCTTGAGCCGATTTAATATCCTGTTTAATTTCATCCGCCGGCCGCAAATTTTCAAGCTCCTGCTCAAGATTATTCATTAAATCTTTAATCTCTTTGCTCTGGCTCATCGTCTCGTTAAAATTTAATTTATTAAGCTCATCGCGCAGGCTATTAGCAAGCTCAAAATTTTTATTTAAATTCGGCCAATCGTCAAGGGCTTTAGCACAGGCCGCGTGCTTATCTTTCAAAATGCTTAATTTATTGCTCAAGACTCTACTATCAGCCAGAAATTTGCTCAGCCTGATTTCAATATTCAAAAAATATTCGTAACGCTCTTTATAACCGGCAGCCGAGCTATTAGCCTTATTAAATCTATCTTTCGCGTAATTAAAATCTTGCTCTAATAAATTTATACTATTTAAATATTCCTTAATTTTATTAAGCTCCCTGCTCTTAGCCTCGCGGATTTTATAAATATCTGAGATAATATCGCGGCGGTCCTGACGCTTCGGCCTGTCGTTTAACTTGTCCCAGTTCTTGCCTAAATCTTCTATCTTGTCATTAATGCCCTGCTCTATACTCTCTATTGCGATATTATTTCCGGCTTCAGCGTAAAGCTGCGTTAAAGTGTTTATAATTTCACCGCTCGAACTCAAAGCCTTTTTGTCCCGAATTAATTTGTTTAACGTCTCGAGATTATTGACCTGCGGCGACAACAAAATCTCTCTAAAAATATTTTCGTCATGACCAAATTCTTTAAGCAATAAATCTTTAATTTCAGCGTCTCCGGTAATTTTATTATTACTTGGAGTTGTTAAAATTATATCATATCCCTGTCCCCAAGTTTTATTAAGCGTGAACTCGCCGCTGTTACTTTCAAACTTAATTTCGCCGTCGACAAAATTTCCCGCTGTATTATTGCCTTTAGTCCTGCACGGGAAAAACGCCTCGATAAAATCTTTATCGCTTGTAGTATTTCTATTAAGCTTAGAATCTCTAAATAAACTTTCGATTAATAAATTAACTAAGCTGCTCTTGCCGCTCTCGTTCTGTCCGAAAATTATATTAACGCCCGGCTTAAACTCTGCGCTGAAATCCTGAAAGGCCGCGAACTGCTTACAAGAAACTTTTAATATATTCATGATGTTTAAAATTTATAAATAGCGCCACCACTTGAAAAGAAACACCCCCCTGCCCGTTGGACCCTCGAGAGTACATGCCCGTACTCTCTCAACCTTACAGGGGGGACGAGAATATTGCAGTCCTTGCCTCCTCTGTAAGGGGAGGCGGCAGACTTTAGTCTGACGGAGGGGTGTAGCCACTTTTAAAGTTTGGTAGCTATATTAAGCCCGCCGCAATATTTTAATAATAAAGCAGCGGGCAAAATTTATTTAATTTTAATTACAAGCTTTAAATTTAAGCTTTACGCTTTGACGGGCTGAGAGCCGGCCTCTGCAAGCTGCTTGTAAGTCTCGTAACGCTCTTTGGCCTCGCGCTCCGCCTGATCGAACAACTGGTCGGCGATCTCCGGGAAGCCGAGCTTTAACGACGAGTATCTAACCTCGCCCATTAAGAACTCTTTATAGTCAGCTGTCGGAGCTTTCGAATCAAGCGTGAACGGATTCTTGCCCTCTTTCGCGAGCTCAGGATTAAATCTGTACAAATGCCAGTATCCTGCCGCAACGGCTTTCTTTGCCTGCTCCTGCGTCTTGCCCATTCCGGCCTTAATGCCATGATTAATGCACGGAGCATAGGCGATAATAAGCGACGGACCCTGATGAGCCTCGGCCTCTTTTAATGCTTTGAGCAGCTGATTCTTGTCCGCGCCCATAGCAACCTGCGCAACGTAAACGTGTCCATATGTCATAGCCATGCGGCCAAGATCCTTTTTGCGGACGCGCTTTCCGCTCGCTGCGAACTGCGCTATAGCTGCCGTCGGAGTTGACTTCGAGGCCTGACCACCGGTGTTCGAGTAAACTTCCGTGTCAAGCACTAAGACATTAACATCCTCGCCGCTGCCTAACACGTGATCAAGTCCGCCGTA
>JAFSNU010000148.1 GCA_017447325.1 Synergistaceae bacterium
GTAACAATCTTAATCGTTACGGTCGCCTTAGCTTTTCTGCAAAGTATCTTTAAGCGAATTTTTGATGTCGGCGCTGGCGTCAAGAGGGACAATTCAGCCGTGAGCTTGTTCTCCACTTCTTTAACCTGCTCGCTTGTCTCGGTCGTAATCGAAATATAAGCGTCGTAGCAAGCTCCGTATTGATAGCATGATACGTAATAATCGCCGAACAAATTTCTAAACTCCGTCGGGAATATGTCGTCCGAGCCTTTAGCTAAATTTTCGACAGCCTTGAAAAATCCTTTGGTTTTCCAAGCGTTATCAAGCGCGTTGTAACTAAGCGATCTGTAGCCGTTTTCCATTATCTCATAGTGAATTACGAGATTTGTTGAAGTCTCGCCGTCTTCGTTTGTATATAAGCTCTTTGTATATAAACAACACTGAGTCCGTGAACTCGCTTTCGGCGTTCTGCTCGCTGTCATAGACAGTTACAATATAAGTCCCTGACTTTTCAGGCTTTTCAGGCTTTTCAAGCTTGATGACAGTGTAGCACAAAATCGGCGTAGGATGTTCTCCCGGATAAGCTTTAGGCTCGGCGTCAGCTCCGGATAAGCTTTATTGAGGAGCGCGGCGCTTACGGGATCATAAATCTTGACAACCGGGAGAACTTCGTCTAATAAACTTTTAATAAACTTTCCGTTAAATTTCTTGAGAACTCGAGAGAACTCGGCCGACCGTGAGATTAACTGAAAAGACGTTGGCAGTCTTTGTCTCGTTTTCTGATTGCGCAGACGGACGGCACATTAACCCGTGAAAACCTGTGCAGCTGGGCTGTCTTCGTCTTCGCCGTAATCTGCTTCAGATTCAACATTATTAGCCACTCCCTCGAAGTCCAAGTTGAAGTCCGGCAGGCCATTGTCCATGTCTAAAACATCTCTAAAACATCGCCCATGTTAATGTCATAGATCTGGTTGGCAATAGCCGCCTGAGTTAGACTTTTTGTGAACTTTATCCTCCGGCAATAACAATAAGCACTGCGGCCATAAGCAACAAGCCGATCAGGCCAAAGGGCTTAAATTTTAATTTCAAATTTAGAAGCGCCTTTCGTAATATAAATTTAGCTTTGCCAATTGCAAAAAATTTAATTAAATTTGTAATCTGAAATCAAGCAAATTTATGGAACAAACTAAACTTTCAGCTCTGCAATTATTAAGCATTATTTTAAAATTAATAAGGGGCTTGACTTTACATCAGCCCCCTGTCTTTTAACTATTTAATAATTAATAATTTATTTAACGCGATTAATTATTTGCCCTCGACCTGTTCAATCTCACGCTTTAGATCCATTTCCAAGCTCTTATTATTAAAGCTCTCACGGTTAGGAACAATCATAGCGAACTCGCTTATAACATCAAGCTCGGCAACACCGTCATTCAGTACAAGATCCAGCACATGGCCGCCCTTCTTGCCGTCGTCACTCACAAAGTGCAGATGCCAGCCCGCAGTGTTCAGGCCGTTCATGTACGCCGGACAGTATAAAGCAACTATAGTCCCCGCAATGTCTTTATATCTGAACTCGCGCTGATCCGTCTCGAGCGCGGCGTTCAGCGGCTTATACGGCTTCTCCTGCTTCAGCTCGCTTCTCACCAAAATATCAGACATAACGCCCGTGACTTTCGCCATGTAGAACTGATTTACGCCGTGATCTTTGATTATGGCATTAAGCACGTCCTTTAACTCGGCCATTGACGAGGCTTTGACCTGTTCGCGCGTAATGTCGGCGTCGAAGAACGTTATATTTGCGAACGGAACAGTCTCGTCATCGGGCGCGGGTTCGACTCTGCCGTCCCATAAAGCCCTGTAAATCACGCCGTTTAACGCTACAAGCTCGCCGTTCACGCCTTGAAACGTTCCGATTCCCGTATCTCCGAACGCCTTTAATTCTTTAACCGTGATTACTCCGTCATATTCGCCCTGCATTAACGACTGCAATAAAGCAACCTGAAACAGTCCGTCACTCTCACTCTCACTCTTCAATTTAGCTTTATAAGCGGCAATGCGCTTGGCCGCGTTGGCCTTAATATTATTGAAATAGAACGAGTAGTCACTCGCGTGCCGTCCGTCCGATCCGAAGAACTCGGCGGCAATTTTTGCTGAGTCTTCAGGTAACGGCTCGGCTTTAGCATTAGTCACAATAACGCCGCGCTTTAAAACAACCTGCGCATCAGCTCCAATATCTCCAAACTTGACTTTGCCCGTCTCTGCATCGGCTATCAGCGAACCTAAATTCTCGCTTGAACTTGCATAAGTCTCGTCAAGCTTCCAGTTTAACGGGTTAATGCTTATAGAATTAGGCAGTAACACGGCGGTATTCGCGTTTAATTCAACGTTCTTCGGCCCCTCAGTGTTCCAGCTGATTATAACTCCCGTGTCACTCTCGCCAGTCGCAAATTTTAAATGCGGATTAGCCGCTAACTCGTCTTTAGTCACAGCATAGCCTATCACGTAAGCCGCAACCATGCGATTATAATAATCTTTATGATCTTTAAAATAACGCTTTAATACAAGCTTTGCAATTACCGAGCCCTGACTGTGCCCAGCTATGATAAACGGCCTGCCATTATTATAATGCTCAAAATAATAATCAAGAGCTGATTTTATATCTTCGTAAGGCATTCCTGAAACAGCGTCCTCACAGTCGCCGGTCTCTTTCCATGCTCTCTTCATGCGCGGCATTCCGGCCTGACGGTAATACGGCATAAAGATATTAGTTGACTCCGCGAACGCGCCAGCCTGCTCTATATAATCTCCCTGTGCGCCGCGTCTCATCTCTGCATTATCTATTTCAGCATAGTCCGCGTCGCCATCGTTAAATCCCATATAATTAGTCGGATAGATAAAGAACGTGTCAACATCTTTAATTACCTTGTCCGGCAAATTACACCAGTTGTCTTTAATCGAGTAATCAGGCTTAACATCAGCCCAGCATGTCCCAGCGCTTAATACTACTAACAATAACGCTAATAACTTCCGCATAATAACTCACTCTCCTAATTTAATTATTTAATTAATTACTCTACAGACTTAATCTCAGCCTGCAAATCCTGTTTCAGCGAATACGTGTCAAACGCCGCTTCTTTCGGCAAGTTGATAAATATATTGCTTATCTTATCAACTTTTGCCGTTCCCTCGCGTATTGCAACGTCGAACACATGGCCGCCCTTTGTCCTGTCGTCGCTCACAAAGTGCAGATGCCAGCCCGGCATATTAATTCCGTCCATGTAATCAGGGAAATACACGCCGACGAGCGTTCCGCGTATATTCTCGAAGATAAAGGCCTTTTGCGTCCGCGCCAGCATTTCTTTAAGCGTGACGTGATGCGACCTGTACGGAGCTTCAGACCGCGCGTCGACTTTGTCAAACTCTCCGTCAATCCTGACAACGTGCATACTGTTAAGGCCGAAATTCTCCTCAATCTTCAGCGTCAGCTCATCCCTTACAGAATTTATATTAGCAATATCTTTAAGCGTGAACTGCTGCTGTCCGTAAAGTCTTGCCGCCGCCGCAAACGGAACGCCCGTATCATACGCAACTTCCGTGACATTGCCGCTCTGGTCAGCTCTGTAGCAATGGCCGCCTAATATAATCATCTCGCCGTTCACGTCCTCGAAAGTTCCAAGGCCGGTGTCGCCGTTATTAAGCAGCTCGCCGACGTTTATAACCGCCTTGCTGTAGCCCAAAGCAAGAGCCTGAAGCGTTGATACTTGATACATCTTGTTTTGCATTAATTTATCTCCGTTACAGAAAACTTATAAAAAGTTATAAAAAGTTATAAAACAATCAACTTTTATGTTTCATTCCTCATTCATAGCGTTCGCTTTCACGATGTTCTGCTACTGACGTTTGGTGTAACGCTCCAGAGGCTTCAATTCCCGACTAACGTATCGGTACATAAAAAC
>JAFSNU010000149.1 GCA_017447325.1 Synergistaceae bacterium
ATGCTCCCAAAGCTCCGAGCTCTAACTAAAGCACTCGACGCAACTACATCAAAATACGAGTAGCCTTTCGGACTAACACTGCCGAGCTCCTGCTTTAAATTCTCAGCTAAAGCGTCGCGCCCAAGCCCTTCGTCTAAAGCTTGTTGTGTGAGTTCAGATATTTTCGGGCCGATATGCTTGCCGTAATGCTCGCCTAACCAAAAACAATTATGACGCGTCAAAACGTCAATAGCCTTTCTGTCAGATAGAGACAGCGCACTCTTTAAATCTTTATTTAAATTAAATAAGCTTTTGCCCAATATATAAGCGTCTTCGATACGCTCGCGCATAAGCAAACGCACATTCTTTGCACTTCCAAAGCTCACACCTAACGCGTCTAATAAACTATCTTCGATAATTTTTTTTGCGTCTTGCGATATAAAGCTCGGCAAATTTTTAAATAAATCACGCAGTGCGTCAGTATAACTCTCGCGCCAATTTTTAACTAACTCCGCGCTCAACTTGCGCTCAAGCTTTAATAATTCCTTTGCGGGGTCTTTTTTCGCGGCCTTGTTAATTTTAATATTTAGATGTTCCAAAATCAGCGACAGCCTCAGCCTCGCCTCGCGCTTGCCAAGCGGGGTTAAATATGAAATTACGCTCATGCTACGCTCCTAATTGCTTTATAATCTCAAGCTCTCTCTTGCTCAGCTCCCAGACGTGCGCCTCTTTTGCCGCTGCCTCTTTTGCCGCTGCCTCTTTTGCCGCCGCCTCTTTTGCCGCTGTAAACTCACGCGCTTTTGCGTCACTTAATAAATAGCCTCTGCCGAAGATTTTAATATCGCTCTTGCCGCTATTTGTCTTACGCCCTTTCATAGCGTCAAGCTGCTCAACGTGTTTTATCTCGCTTGTACAAGCTTTAAAATCAATTCCGGCCTTGCTCAGACTGTTTAACATTGCCGGCGTCACGACGTGCTCAGGATAGACATATTTCGGCAGTTCTGGCTTGCCTTGCTTGACGTTCAAGTCATCAGCACGCTTTATAGCTTGATACAAGCTCCCGCAGCTCTTAATCCCAGCCTCTTCAAGATTAGTTATAAAGCTTGTGGGAACTTTCGCGCCGTTTTGATATGTGATAGTAACTCCGCAGGCTATCGCGCAAATATTCACGCTCTGCGCGTTAAACAGCGTCAACGCCGGAGCAAACAAGAAAAATCTAATATCACGCTCGTAATAATAACGCACAATCTTCGCACAAATGCTGAACGGCGGATTATCTACAACAACATGCTCCGGCTGATAGTCAAAACTCGTGAAGTCTTTGCCCGGCCAGAACGGCCTTACGAAATTATTTCTATCAAGCTCATACTCAGCGGCTACCCAGTCAGCTATAGCATCATAGACAAGCTCAGGCGTGAAACAGTCGTCAGTAGTTAATCGCGGCTTGAACTTGTCAACAAAGCCCTCATAATCATAGCGTTTTGCCTTGCTTGGACATACTCCCGTAAAGAACCGCCGGTCGATTATCTCAGCATCTTCAAATAAATTAATCTGCGCTGCTGCTTCGCTCATGCTCATGCTATCAGCTCCGCTTCCTTACCGCTCAAGATTTCCCAGCGGCGAATAATAATCTCGCAGTATTCAGGGCTTAGCTCCATCATGTAGCACACACGCCCGCACTCGTTACAGGCTATAAGCGTCGTTCCTGAGCCGCCGAAACACTCAAGCACTAAATCGCCGGACTTGCTAAAGTCTTCGAGAATTTTAATATGCAGCTCCACCGGCTTCTGCGTCGGATGTACGCGCGTCTTTAAATTCAAATCGTGACTGCCCGCTCTAACACAGCCGCACCACATATGCACATACTTGCGAAGCCTTTTGCCTTGACTAACCCAGGCAAGCTCGCCAGCACTAAAGCAATTATCTCCATTCAATTTATCCCAAAATATCCACGCCCCGCTTATCGGCAGAAAATGCGCAAAATACTGCCCGCCCCAGATAATCTGCAGCTTACACAAGTCCTTTATTAGCTCGTAATTATTCCGCGCCATATCTTGATTATCATCGCCGATAAGTCTCATAAAAATATGTTTAGGAACTTTTTCAACTGCTGATATTCTGCCCGCTTGCGGCGTGAAAGTCGCTATAGCTTCGTCAGTTATATCGCGTCTGTCTTGACACTTCATCCCATACGGCGGGTCTTGCAGCACTAAATCAGGCTTGCGGCCATTTAATAGCAGCTCTATATCTTCACGCTTGCAAGCGTCCCCGCACATTAATCTATGCTCGCCAAGCTGCCAGACTTCGCCGAGCTTCACACGCGTGACTAAATTATCTAAACTCAAATAATTTTTAACGTCTTGCTTTACCTCATCCTCAAATAATCTAAGCTCGTTACTCGCTGCCATGCTCATGCTCCTCGCTCAATGCCTCTTCTATTCCTAACATAGCTTTTAATAACAAAGCTTCTTTGTCCTGACTGCCCGCACTCTTCTCAAGTCCCACAGCTCCGCTCTCATTATTAAACTCTCCGGCCTGCAGCTTCGCAAGATATACAGCCAGCGGCAAATCAAGCCAGCTCGCCGCGCTCTCGTCTTCTATCGCAGTCAACGGATGATTTAACAATCTTGAAATTTCCTCGCGGGCTTCGCGCACTGTCAGGCCACAATTGCAAAACGCGCTCAATACGCCCGACATGCTCTCGGTATTATTAACACTCGGAGCAAGGCTCTTATATCTCCAATATCTAACGCCCGTGTATCTTGCACGGCCTTTCGGCTCAAAGCTCATCGCCGGGAATAATAGCCGGTTAATAATAAAATCATGGTCGGCGCGTTCAGGCGCGAACACCTGTTCCTCTGCTACCTCGCGGCTCTCTCTTGCCGTCGCCCTCGTATAATCTCCTGTTAAGCCTACAAACACCGGCGGCAGTCTAAAGCTTGAACGAACTTTCTCGCGGTTCACTGCGTCATAATTATTGAACAGCGAGTCGCTGTGCTGAACATCGCCTAAATGCTCAAAGTGTAACGACACCGGCGGCGTTTTTCCGTCTGGCGCGACACTGCCGGACGGGTTTGCTTGCACTATCAGCATTTTATTAAATCCTTTGCGTCCACGCATGTGGTCATTAACAAAATCTTCAAGCACGCTCACCGTCTTATCGCTCAGCTTGCCCGCAACTAATAAAGCAAGCGGCGGTATTGTGTTATTTTCAAAGTATTCATAATTAACTTCTTCGGCTTGCCTTGAGCCCTGCACTGCTAATAAATTTCCTATCCAACGCGGCACCCCGTACGGACTATACGGGCAATATAATTTAAAGTGTATTATCTCAGTCGCCGGAATAAAATCCGCGCTCTCTATCTTGCTTTCACTCACATACTCGCCGGTTCGAGCATCCAAATATCTCGGGTCGCCGAACTCTTTAAAATAAGTTTTAATATTATTTCTAATCTGCACAAAGCGCCTAAATCTCTTGCGGCTCTCGTAAGGCTTCAGCTCGTTGCTCGCGTCGTCGCGTATTAAATACGTCACCGGCGTATAATCAGCGTCAAGCTTAGTAAGCCTCATGGTATGGCCTTCAATATGCTCAATCCACGCAATGTCACCTTTGCCGTCTCGAATAATTTCCCAGTAAGCGTTGCCTAAAACTTCTAAATCACGCCGCACTCTGCGCCTTAACTGCGAATATGGCAAATCTTGATTACAGAACTCAAAGAAATTTAGAATGCTCTTGCGCTCTTCCTCAGCTTCTTTAGTAGGCACGCCGTCATTTTCGGGGTCAGTGTTGCCGACCGGCTCAAGCGTAAAGCCGAAGCCGTCAATATTAGTCACCATAGCTTCAACGCACTGGCCGAGTATATTTGAGTATTCGGGCTGCCGCGCTAAAAAATCTAAATCATAAGGCGGTTTTAACACGCCGCCGCCGTAAGCTCCCTCGAACGGGTCTTCGGCTATCTTTAAGCTCACCGGCAGATCTGTGTCTTTGCCTTTAAGTAAAGTTATATTTTCGCTCATTATTAATTTTCCTTTTTTAACTTTTAGCCTAATACGAACGCATCGCAGTCGGCAAACTCTTTATATTTAACGTTATATAACGCAAGACAAACAGCGTCCGCTCTGTCCGGCGAACGGCCAAGACGCTTTTTCATCTCGTCCTTGCTCTCAATCTGCACCGCGCCCCTCGCTGTAAATTTAAACTTCACAGCTGACAACTCAGCTAATAAATCATCATCAGGAGGCAATGCTAAAGGCTCAGGGTTGCGTACTGTATCAGGGTCTAAGCTCTCTCGTAAGTTCCACCAAATCTCCGCTCGTAAATTTGCAAATCTATCAAGATTAATCGACCGCTCCGCAACGTTTACACCAACATTTTCAAATCCCTCTTCTTCTAAGCTGTCAACAACGCCGCGCCCAACGCCTATTTCATCAACTTTAATATTGCTTGCGTTATTTAATTTTGCGATATGCTTCGCAAGCCCCGCCGTCTCGCGAGTGCTCTTCTGCGTGTAAACGTGTAAATTATCAATCTTGCGCCCGCGTCTTACTGCTATCACTGTCTTGTCTGACCCGTAAGCTGCAACGTCAACGCCTAACTGAACATCTTTGCCGAACTCCATATCTTCCCATCGCTCCATTGCCAGTTCAATCCATAACAACGGAATTAAAGTATCATCGCCCTGCTCAGGAAAATTGCCCATAACTCTGACTTGATACGGCGAGCTTCTTTCACCCCAGACTTTGTATCTATCAGCCGCCCATGACGGCGTTATTAATCGTGGATAGGGCAGCTCTGAATTAATTTTCTCTTGCCATGCGCCGCTCTCTATATCTTCAGGCTTGATATTAAAGGCAGTAAAGTTCGGCGTGTCAAATGCGCTCACGTGAAACGTATTAAATCCCGGCTTTGTGAATGCGTCATAAAACGCGCCGCCGATACTCGTCGGGTTGCCGATTAATAACAATCTTGCGCCCGAGCTTGTTAATACGCCCTCTATTGCTTCAAATATCTGCAAGTTCACGCCCGCCGCCTCATCCACTACTACTAATATATGTTCTTCATGAAAGCCTTGAAATCTGTCCGGCTCATTAGTACTTAACCCCGCCGCATACCATTCATCATGAATTAAATGCAACTCCGGCGTTTTAGGCAATAAATTACCGCCTAATGGCACTATCGCCTCTCTATAAGCCGTGCGTATCTCTTTCCAGATTAATTTTTCGACCTGTCTCCACGTCGGCGCAGTGCTTAACACTATCGCGCGCTTGTGACTGTATAAGAACCATAGAATACACATAGCAGCCGTGAAAGTCTTGCCGATGCCGTGACATGAGCGCACCGCCGTCCGCGCATTATCTTTAACTGAATTTAATATCGCGGCCTGTATCGGCCATAGATTTTTATTTAAAACTCTTGAGACAAAATAAACAGGGTCTGCTAATTTATTTCTTAAATTAATTTTAGCTTCTTCAAGCGATATTATCTTCTTCGGTGTCTTTATTGTCCGTGTTCTGACCATAATCTTCCAGCATCAAATCAGCTATACTCGTAATATTCACTTTGCCGCTCAGCTCTAAGTCCTGTCTATCAGACTGTCCTAAATAATTTTTGCCTAAGAATATCGCCATAGCCGGAGACTTTTCAGCGAGCTTCCACTGACTGCGTCGGAGTGATACTTTACCCGCCGCTCTCTTTTCATTAAAGACCTGTTCAAAAGTTTTGCTGTATTCTCTCTTGCACCATTTAATAAGCGTATCTTTATGACAGTTCAAAGCATAAGCAATCTCGTCACGTGTGCATTGCAAGCCGCATAATGTCTCAAATAATCTTTTATCAATTATAATCGGCGGTCTTCCGCCCTTACTCATTTTCTATCATCTCCTGAATTTGTTAGAAGATAAAACGGAATAGTATCAAGAGCAGCATATATTACTTTGACAAGATACTGGCTCAAAATCATACTCCAAATACTCGGCACAATACCATAAAATGCACCAGTGATAAAAATCGCTGTGTCTATCATTTGGCTCGTCATAGTGCTTGCATTATTCCATATCCAACGTCCGCCGCGCGTACTTCCAAAATGCATTATATAAAAATCTCTGATTTTATGAAATATCCATACATCCCAAGTCTGCGAGCATAAGTATGCTATCATAGACGCAAATACAACTCTAAAAGAGCTGCCTAAAATAGACGTAAACTCAGCTTGATTATCTGCAAACGGCGCGACGGGGAGCAGCATTGCAAGCATAATTAAAAATAAGCTTATACATTGACACCAAAATCCTAATTTAACAGTTTTATTCGCCTCGTCTTTGCCCCATATCTCGCCGATGACATCTGTCATAAGAAAAGTTAAGGGATACGCAACAATTGCCGCAGGAACGGTTAAATCCCAAAAATAAACAATCTTACTGCTTACTACATTAGCGATTAAAAGAGACGTAATAAAAACGCCGTTAATCAATACAAGATTACTATTAGTTTTTCTCATTATAACCCTCTATTCTTTTTTGGTTTTTTTACGTGGTTTCCTCACATGTTTAAAATGTGTCTCAGCGTATTGCTGAAATTTTACCCATTCAATAAAATTATGAAGAGCCGCACCTTGCGTATCGCTTATCCTATGTCCTTTAGGCACTGGCTTTTTTTGCATTGTCTTACCGTCAAAATAAAATAAATAGCCAAAACGATTACCAGCCGTCCAAGCTGTACTATCCACGCTGTCAAAATGACATCTCGGCAGCCATTGCAGTGAAGTAAATCCTAATCCGTGAATTTTTGCGCCGCATTTATGTGCTTCTCTTATTAGCGGAGGCAACCCCCCGTATTTATCGGGCGGTATCTCTTTACTAACAATACCGCCAATAGCAACATGGCTATATTTTTCGCACATACTTCTAAATTCACGCATACCTCGCGAAACATGCCATACAGGAATGCATTGTCTGTTAGTTAAAGCCTCTAATTTTTCACGGAGTTTTAGAACAGCAGGATACCCAATCACGCTATCGATATCCAACTCAAAGAATTTCTGAACATTATTCCGTTTTATAAAATCTGCGTATTTCTCTACGTATTTATTCCAATCAGGCACACCCCCTTTGCCTTGCATAAAAGTAAAAGCCCCGCTGTCAAGTAAAAAATCCCCAAAATAAGGCAATAAACGTTCAGTATGTGCGTCAGCATAAAAAAACGATTCAAGAATATAGGGATTAAACTTACTTGTAACTGTATCATAAATTCCAGTGTTTCGCCAAGGCCATACACCCGCTAAGTATATCTTCATATTTTCTATAAAATTATCTAATATCCAAGGTCTGGGATAACATCCCGCAAGAAAAATTTTCATATTTTTTTATAGTTCAAAAAACTTGCCGCAATGAGGGCATTTAATTTTCCCCTCTTCTTGAGTGTGTGTTTTGTCCGCATCAGAATTATTAGCTGCAGGAGCAAAAAAATCATCTAATTTATCTAAATTAGCAACCTCGTCAAATCCAAAATTAGACATGTCGAGATTAATTATTCCGTCAAGCTCCTCGTCTAATTTTTTAAAATCCCATAAACTTAATGAAGCAACTTTATTATCTGCAAGTCTAAACGCTTTTACTTGTTCTTCGTTTAAATCGTCAGCGATTACGCAGGGAATTTCTGTTAATCCTAATTCCTGAGCTGCTGCCAGCCTCGTATGTCCGGCAATTATAATATTATTTGCATCGATAACGATAGGGATTTTAAATCCAAATTCTTTTATGCTCTCAGCAACGGCGTTTATAGCTTGCTCTGTAATTTTACGCGGGTTATTATCATATTTTTTTAAATTTTCGATTTTAATATTTTGAATTTTCATGTTTTATTCTGCTTTTGTATGTTTTTATTATATATTCGCGTACTTTGATGGCTGTTTCATGGTCTTTATTCATTATATTTGCTATATTTTAATTTTGTGACCAAATTTAAATCTCTACGGCCAATTTTACCTGCTTTGTGTACAGCTTGATTCATTGCTTGATAGACCTTACTTGTTAAATCTCGTCCTTTTATTGCTTCAGAAGAGGCTTGCGCAAGGCTGGGCGGATATTTTTTATCTATTTCACGCTCAAGCCTTATCTTAGTATCTTCAGCAAATTCTTTGCGTTTTACTTCCTTGTCTTGAACTGCTACTTCTAATTTTCTAATATATTCAGAGCGCGCAGTAGGGCTCATTTTTTTAATTTTTTCTTTTTCTTTTTTAAAATTTATCTCCGGTTTCCAAGTCTTGGCCGCGTCTCTTATCTCACTACCTGCAAGAACTCTTTCCCCTTTGCTTTTTAACCCTGAAGATAAACCGCCTGTCCCCATAAATTACTCCTCCTTTTTATTTGGGTATTTTATCACAAGTTTTTCAGCCGCCCCTACAACAGTAGATAAATTTTTTACACTGAAGACATATTGTTTCCGTGTATAGGATACACTTTTACCATTTTCACCTGTAATTACTTTTTTCCCTTTTCTGCTGGTGACTTCATATTTCTCCGTAATTGTCATTTTTCCAACTGTAGTAGTAGTCGTAAATTTTGTAACTTCAGTTGCCTTTTTTGCTATTTCTTTTAATAAGGCTTGCCGCGCCTCTGGGTGGAAAAATTCTAAACGCCCACTGCCATTATAATGAGCTCCACTCACTTTTTTAATATCATTATATTCTTCTATATTTGTTGGATTACTCTTAGGCGTTGTTTTAGGGGGTGTAGTATTTCCTCCTTTGCCCCTATTAATTCCCGAACTTGCCCCGCTGCCTCCGAAAAACTGTATATCAAATATCATCTAAATCGCCCCGCTTTTATATATTTTATATTAATATTTCCAAAATCATATTTCGGCGGCGTCCCATAAATAATAATCGTTTCTGGCTTGACTTTTTCAATGGCTATATCCATTCCGGCACACCATTTTTTATGCGCCTCTTTATCTGCTGTAGTGCCGCGCGTTGATACTGCAACAGTGCCGCCGTGTTCTATTCCGTCAAAACAAAATTTAAAAGTCTCTGCTTCTGCCCACTGCAAGCCAGGAATTACGGTCAACCCATAATCTTGCATCATTTGGCCGATAAGCCGCGACCTATATATATTCCAAATCTGCATTGCCAGCGGCATGTCAGTATAAGTTGAAAAATCCGGAGTAAGAGTGCAAGAGAATTTTTTTATTTTTTCAAAATTTTTATACGGCTCATTCCAAATTCTTTCAAACTCCCAGTCATACATATAAAAATGCACGCCCCGATGAAATTCCTCCGTCTTGTTCTTTTCTACCAACGGTTTGATATATTTAAATCCTATCAAATCATCAGGTACGTAATGACAAGCTTTAATCACTGGGAAATTATAATATCCCGCTGTGCGACTCGCATCGTATTCATACAATTTAAATAAATCATATTGCCGCTCCCGCGCTCCGTCTTGAAAATTTGCCTCAGTTTCAGGAATATAATTATCTAAAACATCTAAATTAAAGCCAGTTAATGTTATATCAAAATTTATATCATCTAACTCATCTAATAAGCTTAATAATCTATCTTTGTCCCATTCGCCGGAAATTTTATTCAGTGCGATATTTAACGCCTTTTCTTTTTCCTCCGGCATATCAATTACAACACATTCAACTTCTTTAATTCCTAATTCCTGTAAAGCTTTTAATCTTTGATGCCCGCCTACCACATAGCCGGTCGCTTTATTATAGACTATAGGCTCGACATACCCAAATTCTTTGATTGAATTTTTTAAATCATTAAAATCTTTTTTATTAATATTGCGCGGGTTATACGGCGCGGGCTTAAGAGCTGCGAGTTTTTTTATTTCGATATTCATCTAAATATTTTATTTTTTTCCTCCCTCTTAATCTCTGAGTTACGTCACTGTCCCCTTTTCTAATGTTTTCGGCTATTCTAAAAGCTCCGGTTATTTGAGAGTTAAGTGTCATCATCAGGCTTCTTCTTTCACTATATGTAATTTTTCCGCTCTTGTTCAATGATAATATTTGTTTTGTCGCTTTATCAGCTTTTTCTTGAATATCAGCCCTGCGCTGTTCGTATAAAGAGTGCGAACGCTCACTGAGGCTTTTTACATATTCATTCTTTGCTTCATGGCCTTTTAATGAATTCAATTTTTTTTAGCCTTGCTATACACAAAACTTGCTCCCCATTCTCGCGCTGTTTTTAATATATTCTCGCCAGCCGCTTTAATCTCTGCAACGCCGCCTCCACCGCGAGAGCCGCCGCTCTTTCCTGAACTTGAACCGCCGCCGCCAAAAAATTGCAGATTAAAATATTTTTGCATATATTATAAATTCCTTTCTTAAATGAAAAGGCCGCTATTGCCTTTTATGTAAGAGTTTAGACAATAAGCGGCGGTGATTATTTTTTATAAAGAGTTACACAATATAATTTTCACTGGTACTATTGTATCACGCTTTTTAAATAAAAATTGTCGAAAAAACTACAAAATTTTGACGAAATTTTACCAAAATTTTACTTAAAAAATACATAAATTTTAACTAAAATTACACACCCAGATACGAGGCCGCCGTATAGACTAACTTTCGCCTCAGCCTTGCGAACACGCGGTCACTTAAATTTAATTCATCGGCTACAGTTTTTATCTTATTCTTGCCGATATACATAAATTTAAATATTTCCAACATGATTTTATTATCTGAGTCATCTAAATTCTCCGGCGCGTCTAAATCTTTTAAGAGTTGCGTGATAGGCTTTGTCCAACGCTCCAACATTTTTATGCGCTCCTTTAACCCCTCAAGCTTTACAAGCCTATCATGAACTGGATCAGACGGCTCGCCCGAAAATCCAAAAGTAAGCTGATAATTTTGCGCGTGAACTGAGCCGCCATCTTCTTCTTCTACCCTTAAATCTTCTTTTAAAACTTGAATACAAGCTAAATTTGCTTTATAATCATACAAGCATTTTTCAGTAAATCTAAATACGTCTTTCTGTTTCATAATAAGCTCCTTTTATAAAATTTGGGGGGATATATTCAAAAAACAAACTTACCCCACTCAAAGCAAGTAAAATACGACATGGGGGAAGGGGGAAGATTATTTCAACTTATTCCTTATATATTTTTCTTTTTACACCTATTTCTCTTCTTCTCTCTTATCTTTTTTATATAATCTTCCCCCAATAAAAAAGTAGTAAATAAGAGGGTTGAGGTGGGGGTACATGTTTTTTGTGAAACTCCCCCCAAAAAATGGTCAAAATCGGCTTCCGTTTAGTAATGAACAGGTCTGAAGCCACTTTTAGGTAAGGACACACCTACTTGTCTTTTTAGCATTTTTTACGTGTTTTGACACAACTTAAATCCTTATTATTACTTAATTTATCTCACGGACACACCTCCATGTCCGTGACTAAAAGCCTTATCATTACTTATTTTATGTCAATTTTTTATTATTTTTTCTATTTTTGGGGGAAGATATAGTAAAATACGAGCTTTCAAGTGTTTTATGAACTTATATTCACTTTTATAAAAATTGTGAATGTCTGTTTATTTTTAAATAAAATTACAACGTACTGCACTTTTAAAATCTCCTTTTAAATTTTCTGCTGATCTAATGGCCGCGCGTTCGTCGATTAAATCGTAAATATCTTTATTTGTTTTAGCTAATTCAAGAATAAATTTTATTTCTATGTCAGGATTTTGTTTAAGCAAGGCTGAATAATACGCGCGTGCTGTATCGTCTCCGCCTTGTAATTCAATGCGCCCGAAGTTATATTCGGGCGTTATGTTATGTTTTGCGAGTTCATTAATCAGCCGCTTCATCTTTTAACAAATCTTGAATAGTTAAAAAACGTTCGCCGAACTCAAAATAATAATCGCCGTGAATTTTCTTTTCTTTGAAATTCGGCAATATCTGTTTTGCGGTCATTCTAAACTTGCGTGTAAAATTAGTTTGGCTTAACGCCGTGTGTCCCGTAAGTTTAGTCCATTCGACGTATTTATTATACAGCTGTTTTCTTGAATACTCTTTGCCGCAGTCCTTTAGTTCTTCTTCGATAAAGGCCGCGAGTGGATTAATCGATTTTCTAAAATCGTCAAGTAACTCAACCTGTTCCGGCGTGTCTGTAAAATATCCTTGTGTTTTTAATCTTTTATAGCCCTCGTAAGTCCAGTTGAATATTCCAGGCAATTCTGTTTTTAATTTATTTTCAATATTTCTATCCGCCTTTGCGCCCTCGAATTTACACGGGAAGTCTATAAAGCAAATACGACGCAGAAAACCTGCTGTATCATCTTTAGCTTTGATATACTCATTGCAGGCTGAAATCATTACGCAGCGAGGCTTAAAATTAACATAATTGCGGCCTTTATAACAGCCGTTTATCTCATCGCCTACTACAACTTGTTTAAATAAACTTTCTGCGCCTTTAACGCTTGAGCTTGTCTCAGTGCTGATATTTACCATTGAGCTTGCTAAATTAATACGCTGAAACTGGTCAATTAAACTGCTCATTTCAACGTTTGAGACGTTAGGCTCGCTGAATACGGCTCTAATTAAATTTAATAACACACTTTTACCATTTGCGCCGTCGCCTATCAAGAAAAAGCATTTTTGCAAGCTGCAGTCATCAAATAAAATATAGCCCATCATCTCTTGAATAAGCATAATTGAGCTCGAACGTCCGGCCATTATCTCGCTGATAAATTTTTCCCATTTAGGGCATCCAGCTTTAGCGTCATAATCGTATTCAACCTGAATAGAACTCATATCGGCCTCGCTGTGTTCTCTAAAATTGCCGGTCTCGAGCTCTAACACGCCGTTTCTAAAGTTAAATATGGGTTGCCGATTAAATATCTCAGTAGTTGTATTTTCTTTCTGTAAATAGCCGATTAAGGCCATGGCGCGGGCATTAGTTGCCCATTGTCCCAATATATTTAAAAAATAGCCGCCTATAGCGTTATCGCTGCGCTCAAGCCATACACCGTGGCGATACTCATAAAAGCCTAAGCCCTCAACAAATTTTAATCTATATTTATTATTTATCTCTTTAATAATTACAGGCTCTGGCGGCATCTTCAAAGCCTCTTGAAGTACAGTCTCGACCCATTTCGGCTGAAAGGCCGTTATATGCTCACAGAGTTCGATTAAGTCAGTTTTTTCGACAAAGCGAGCCGCGCTGTGCATAAATTCTTTAAATTCTTTGCGGTCAGTTATGCGGCTTGCAAGCATAATTATTCCAGATTTAGCTTCTTTAACGAGTTTAAATAAATCACCTCCGTCCGCGTAATACTCTGATATGTCCTTGTACCCGTCAGGTAAAATCCCGCATACAAACTGAATGCGATTTTCGAATAAAAACTCGCACATATCAGTTGTAAAGCGCGACCCCGCTGCATCATTATCAAAGCATACAAATACATGTTTTACCATACGGAGCATAGAAGAGACTTGTTTCTTGGCCTCTTTATTGAAATAGCCGGAAATGGGAGATAAGACGCGAAAGCCCTCTTGTTCAAAGCTCATAGCGTCAAACGCCCCTCGGCAATAATAGCATAATCATTAAGGATTTGAATTTTGCTCTCCGTGTCCTTATCATCAACATTTGCGTTATTTTCTTTAATGAGCTTTTTCATCTCATCTCTATGCTTATTATCAAAGCTATGCAGTCCCCACGGAATATTCTCATTAAAGCCGTCTAAATGAGCTTTTTTATACTTGGCCGCGCCCTCCTTACCACTCCTATCGCGCGCAACGTAATAAGCCACGTAAGTGTTTTTAAAATACGGAATTATCAGCCTGTCCTCTTGCGCGTCGTAGCCTAATTTAAGGCGTTTGATTGTATCGTTATTTATTCTGCGTCTATTTAGATATTTTATATCGCTGTCTCGCAAGGCGTTATGACATGCCTGTATCTTACCGTTTAAGACTTTAGTATAATGCAGCCATTCTTTACTGTTCAAGTCTCCGCTCAGCTCAAAGATAGCTTTACCCTTATCGCCTCCGTACTTGGCCTCAGCGTATAAATCGATAACATCGCCCCCGCAGCCTTGTTTGAAGTCGTACCAGAAATCATCATAAACTATCATTGCTGTAGGATTATGCGAATTAGGAGCAAACGACACGCACCTGTCGCCGCTTTTTCTAATTGGCAAGCCTAATATCTGCGCCATTTCAACGCAAGTATATTTTTCTTTTATATATTTAATTCTGTCCACTGCCATGATATTCCTTCCTCCGGCGTTAAGCTTTTTTTACCGTCAATTAAGGCTTGTTTTACAAGCTCCGCGTCGTATTTAATGATTTTATTTAATTTCTTGAACCAGACTAAAAAATAAGCCTCTGCGCCGTTGTTTTTGCAAACAAGCAGGTTGTTGAGCTGATTTAATTTAGCGTTTTTCAAGTTCCAACGCCCAGCAGAGCATTCTTTAGCGTCGAAACAATATAATTTACCCTTTAAAAGGATTTCATAGTCAAATGGCTCGCCCTCGAGCCAAGTTCCGGCCTCTGTCCTATTAGCGTGATTTTTGTGCATAAATCCACCCCGCGAGTTGATGAACTGCGCGAGGCGGTTAAGCTCAATCTCAAATTGATAGCCGCGCCGCATTATGATTTTATCTCCGCAATCATCTTACTTGCTTCACGTTTAGTTAAATTAGCGGTATCGAAGCCGTGCATACGCAAGAAATATTTCTGTTTTTGAGTTGCGGGCTCTTGTATGCTGCATTTACGCGCTAAAATCTGACTTGCCTCAAATTTAGTCAATGTTTCAACGTTAAGCGCGGGAATTAAGCTTTTCACATAATCTTTTTGCTTATCGCTGGCCGGAGCATCTCCCCAGCGTTTAACTAAATCCAAGTCCCATAGGGCTTTTTTGTCGTCATATTCATCGCGCAATTTTTGATAGACTAAATCAAAGACAGTCTGAGATGATAACAACGTGCCGTTATATTCAATGCGTCCTAAGCTATCTTCCGGCGGAAGTTGTATATCTAAAACAGTCATAGTCCCGTCGGGGTGTTTAAACCAGTTTACGCCGTGCATATTATAATTATTATTTCGCGCCCATAAATCGATATATTCAACGTTTTTAATCCAAGCCTCTGGACAGTCTGATACTTTTGCGACAATATCAGGCAAATCGAATAAATCGCCCTGTAACTCGTTTAAAGCCCTCGGCGGTACTTCACTTATATCGAGGCCTATTAAAGACGGAGCTGTGCATAAATCTGTTTTTTTGCTAATACCGACGCAATCAATGATAGTTGCGTATTCTTTATCAGGATATAAGCGCGTTGCGCGTCCTACGCACTGAGTATATAGGCTTATATTTTTAGTCGGCCTTGCCATGATTATAGTATTGATATTAGGTATATCCGTCCCCTCTGTAAACACCATACAATTAGTTAAGCAAGGAATTTTACCGTTTTTAAAGTCTTGTACAGTCTGTTCGCGGTCTTCTCCGCCCCGCACAGCGACTGCGCCAGGTATTAGAGAAGCTAAATTTTCAGCGTGGCTAACAGACGCGCAGAATATTAAGCACGGAGGTTTAGCGTAACGTTTGTAAGCCTCAGCGACGGCTTTATTAGCTTTTTCGATATTTACAGCCTCGTCTAACTCGTTAGCTGCAAAATCGCCGAGACGTAAAGCGACGCGTGATAAATCATAACCTATATCAACACGCAAGCAGTGAATATTGCTTAAATAGCCGTTTTTTATGCCCCATTTTAAGTCGCGCTGAAAGATTATATCCTGATAAATATCCTGCAAGCCTACGCCGTCATTTCTATTAGGAGTTGCGGTAAAGCCGAGATGCAAACGAGGCTTGAAGTAGTCATATATTTTGCGATAGGACGGGGCTGCGGCGTGATGTGCTTCGTCAGTAATTATCACATCAAAATCATCAGGCTTGAATTTATCTAACCGCCTAACTAAAGACTGAACGGATGCGGACACTACTTCTTCATCATGGCTTGTTTCTTTTGCCTGTTCAACGCCGAAAGAACAGTCAAAATACTTTTGGGGCTGATGAACTAACTCATCGCGGTGTGAGAGTATGAGCATACGTCCTCTGCGGGGTATTTGGGAGAAAGTTACAGTTTTACCCAGCCCCACGGCCATTTGTATTAAAAAAGCCCCTGCCTCCGGAATGGAGGCAAGCGCGTCTTTTTGATACGGCCTTAATTCAAGTTTAGAACGGGACATCGTCTAAGCTTGCACCAAAGTTATCTGAGTTCGGCGTTGAGATTGACGTTGTCGGGCTGCTTAAGTTTGCATTTTCCTGCCATGCGGGAAGCTCGGCCTGTTTATCGCGTTTAATAAAGAAGTTTACGCGCGTCTGCATTGTATCATTGTATGGCTCTTGTTTGAGGTCTGCGCCTCCGACTTTGCCTTCCCAGTGCTGCAAATTAAAATCGCCTGGGGTAATCGCAAAACTGTCGAACACGTCTCCGAGGTTCTTATTTGTGCGCTCTCTATATTCGGGGTCTATAACGATATAATGAAATACGCTGCCGAGCTGTCCGCTGACCCTGAGCTGTAATTTAATCATTTGCTTGCCGGTCTTAGAAGTCGCTTCTTCCGCCTTTTCGATGCGCACGCGATAACGCCCAGGTGCGATAGGCTTAAACCCGCCGTTCAAATAATCCTGCTCGTTGTACTCCCAAGTTATCATAACAAAAATCCTCCTAAAATAAACTAATTTGATTTGTATTTTGTTTAGGCTCTTGTTCGAACTTCTTCTGAGCCTCTAATTCGCTTAATTTCTCAAACAGCTCGTGTTCTTCTATGCTGCCTGATTTAGCCCACGCTATACGCCGTCTTATTTCTTTAATCTCGTTATCTATACCGAGCATGGCGACCACCCGCATTGTGTACATTTTTTACAGCCGCTCTCGTATATCACGGCTTTAGCTCCGCACTCGGGACATTCTTCGCCTGCGACTAAGACCTGAGTGTCGCGCGAACCGTCTCTATAAACAGTTATACCCTTGCAGCTCTTTATCCAAGCATATAAATACGCGCGTTCAACGTCCTGTTTAGTCGCCTCGTTAGGCAAATTAATTGTCTTGCTTACAGCTAAGTCAACGTATTTTTGAAACGCCGCCTGCATATCGATATGTTCCAAATAATTTATCTCATGAGCTGTAACAAACACGTCGTTATCAAGCCGCTCATCGTGATTAACGCACGCCTCTTCATAGTCCTCATTTACATAATGAAGAATAGTGCGGTTTTCTTTATCAAACGCAATGCGGTCATACTCTAAAGCAAAATGCGGCTCAACGCCTGAGCTGCATCCGGCTATTAAGCTTATCGTACCAGTCGGAGCAATGCAAGTCACGCAAGTGTTGCGCCCTGCTGACTGCTCATATCCGACTTTTTGAATAAAGCTCATGACTTTTTCAGCGAGCTTTAATGACTCCGGACTGCCGTATTTAATCCCGAGCTTGCAGAGCATGTCAGCCCAGCCCATTACGCCCAGTCCGATTTTGCGCGTCA
>JAFSNU010000150.1 GCA_017447325.1 Synergistaceae bacterium
ACTGCCGTATTTAATCCCGAGCTTGCAGAGCATGTCAGCCCAGCCCATTACGCCCAGTCCGATTTTGCGCGTCAAGTTCACGGCCTCCGTAACTTCAGGAATTGGATAATGATTTTTATCGATAACGTCATTAAGCATTTCGACCGCAATGCAAGTCACGCGTTCTAAGCCCGGCCAGTCTATCCCGCGTCCGTTAAAATATTCGCCTTGGCCGTTATAAGTAATAAAGTGCGCGAGATTTATTGAGCCTAAATTACAAGCCTCGAAGGGGAGCATTCCAGCTTCGCCACAATTCCCTATCAATACGCCTTCGACGAGCATTGAATGTCTTTTAGGTTCTGTAAGACAATAAACTGTGTCAGCGTTCTCGCATTGCTCGATAGACAAAACTTTTATTTTTCTGCCTGCGTTACGTTCCGGCGAACATTCTAAATTCACACGGCGCGTTTTTAAACCTAACGATTGTAACGCTTTGCTGTTCCATGCCGATATAGTCAAGCGGTAGCTTTTTTTGCAATGATACAACTTCTGCCCGCCCTTACCGTCAGGCATATATTTATCGCATTCTTCTTTCATAACGGCAGTTGTAGCATTAACGCCAAGTGTATTAAGCATTTCTTTTATACGGGCAAGAAAATCAAGATTTACGCTTGTAATAGTTATAGCCCCGTCATCGCTGTTTCTTGCGCCATCTGCATCAATTATTCCTGCGAGCCATGCAAGCCTTTCAGCGACAGAGTACCCAACTGATGGAACAAATTCTTTATCCCAACAATATCCATTTTTCATATACATGCGTATCATGTCTTTATAGGCTGAGTAATGACTTGATTGCGCATAAGGTCGACAATACTCAAAAAGTTTTTTCTTTTTACCGTAAAGAGTAAGCGTGTTTTTATCGCTGTACATCTGTCTCTTTGAGCCGTCTCCTGCATAAAATCCTGCGCACCACATATAATTTAAATCCTGTGGATCAATATTTACGCAAGAAATAACGGGCAAATTAAATTCAGTCAAGGCTTCGCTTATCTTTAAATCTTTTGCCTCAACTCTGCGTCCGTCATTAAGTATAAATTTATGATAAGGCGTGCAGTCTATCACAGAGCCATTAGAGAAAGTTACTCTCAGCATAGGCTGATTATGACCTGTAACGCGCGGCTCAACCTCGCTCCATTCAAAGCCATTCCAAATATTAACCTTTTTACCGGCAAGTTCTTCGATAGAAAAATATCCTTTATCTGTAAGGATTTTCATATTACCTCTCAGACAGGGATTTGTCGCTTCAATTTTGCCCAGCTCAGGCGTCGGGTTATGTCTGTTCATCTCATCAAAGAACACAAGCCCCGGGTCGCCGTTCTTCCATGCGCAGTCTATAATAGCGTTCCAAATTTCGCGCTCTTGTTCGTTTAGTGTCCTATTTTCGACTTTACCCATGAAATCGTCGTTCATGCCGACTGAAATATTAAAATTATTAAGCCGTTTAGTATCACTTGCCTTACAGCTTATAAATTCCAATATATCGGGATGATCGACGTTAAGGATACCCATGTTTGCGCCTCGGCG
>JAFSNU010000151.1 GCA_017447325.1 Synergistaceae bacterium
AATATTTTGCTGGAAAAATAAAATTGACGGACTTGATTCAAATCAAGATTTCACAGAACACTTGCCGTTATTTGACCGGAGATTTTGGCGCGGCGTGTCGCGTCAGCCTGAGGATGAGAGCAAGCCTGAGCAAAATTCGCAAAATTTACAGCCTGAAAAATTATTGGACGATGCTCCGCTCACTCAGCAGATTAATTTAAATTTTAAATTTTAAATTTTATAAATTATAAAAATTATAAATGGGATACTCAATAATTTTAGACAGAGATCAGGACGGGCGGCGGATAGACCACGCGATTAAATCTATCTGGCCGGAGCTGCCGTTGTCTTTAATCATGAAAGCTTTAAGAAAGGGCGAGGTTCGGCTTGACGCAAAGAAAGTCCGCGAGCCCGGGACAAAAATTTTTGCCGGTCAAGAGCTTTACACTCCTTGGCCGCGCGATTTAAATTTAAATAATTATAATAAAAATAATAATAAAAATTTAAATATATTATGGCAGGGCGAGGGCGCGATTATAATTAACAAGCCGGCGGGCTTATTAGTTCAGCCGGATACAAAAGACGGCGACAGCGTAATAACGCGCTTGTGGTCGATGCTTAATATTAATAATAATAATTTATTCAAGCCTGCGGCAGTTCATAGACTTGATCGCAACACGACCGGCGTATTAGCTGCAGCTCTTCACGGAGATTCTTTGCGTGAGCTTGAAAAATTATTTAAAGCGCATAGCATTAAGAAAATTTATAGAGCAGTAGTGACGGGACGTGCGCCGGACTTCATCGAGATTAACGCGCCGCTTATTAAAGACGCTGAATTAAATTTAGTTAAAGTTGCAAATAATTTAACGCATGATTTAAATCCTGATGTTAAGACTGCGAAGAGTTTATGCAAATTAATAAAATATGACGCGCAAAAAAATATCTCGCTTGTAGAGATAGAGTTATTGACAGGCCGGACGCATCAGGCGCGGGTTCACATGGCGCATATTAATCACGCGATTATCGGCGATAGAAAATACGGCGACTTTAAAGCTAATAAAATTTTTAACAAAGTCAAGCGGCCTTTGCTTCACGCGTATAAATTAATTTTCCCTGAGCTTAATAATAAAGCCGTGAGCGAATTGTCAAATAAAACTTTTCAGGCTGAACTGCCGGAAGATTTTATTTTATTTTAATTAAATCATGGCAGTATTCAAGCAAAGTGTAAAATATAAATGCAGCGAGTGTGGAGCTGTCGCGACTATCAAGACCGGCAAGTGCATGAACTGCGGCGCATGGGGAACACTCGAGCCCGAAGCTCCTGAGCCCGTTTTAAATTTAAATTTAACTTCCAGCGCGTCTAAAGCTAAAGCTAATTATAATTCTAAAAATAATTTAATTTTAAATTTAAGCGCGGCTCCGGCAAAAGTTATAAGCACTGTTAACGTGAAGCCTCCGGAGAGAATTAAAACGGGAATTAATGAGCTTGATAGAGTTCTCGGCGGCGGGCTTGTCCCGGGCGGAGTCGTGTTAATCGGCGGGCAGCCAGGCATCGGCAAGTCAACTTTATTATTGCAGGCGGCCGGCAGCGTCGCTAAGACCGGCAAGAAAGTTTTGTATATATCAGGCGAAGAGAGCGAGGCTCAGGTCGCATTACGAGCTTCGCGCATTAACGCGGCTTCGCAGAATTTATTATTGTCCTGCGGCTCTGATTTAAACTCGGCTATTGCGACTTTAAATAATTTGGACGACATAGCATTTTTTGTGTTGGACAGCGTACAGGCCGTGAGAATTAATTCTGAAGACGGAAGCTGGGCGGGAACGCCGACGCAAGTCCGCGCGGTCGCTCAAGTAGTAATAGACATTGCGAGATTAAAAAATATTCCGGCTGTCATGATCGGACATATTACTAAAGACGGCAAGATCGCCGGGCCGATGCTTTTAGAACATATGGTCGATACTGTTTTAAATTTTTCGGGCGAAGGCTACTCGTCTTATCGAATGCTGAGAGCTTTAAAAAATCGTTACGGCAGCACGGACGAGTTGGGCGTCTTCGAAATGGACGAGGCAGGACTAAATCAAGTTGAGGACAAGAGCGCGTTATACTGGAACAAAGAGAACGCGTCAGTGCCTGGTGTCGCCATGACTATAGCACTCGAGGGCAATACGCCGTTAGCCGCCGAAATTCAAATTCTCGCCGCTCAGACAGTCTTTCCGTACCCGAGGCGGACTTCAAGAGGCGTTGACTTAAATAAATTCCAGTTATTAACAGCTGTGATAGAACGACGCTGCGGCATCGCAACTAATAATCATGATTTATATTTGAACATAGCCGGCGGACTTTACATTCAAGATCCTTCGGCTGATTTAGCGGCTTGCGCTGCTATTGCTTCAGCTCTAAAAAACACCGCGCTTGACTCTCAGACTTGCTGGCTCGGCGAGACTGGACTTGCCGGAGAGATAAGACCGGTAACGCGGCTTAATATCAGGCTCAAAGAGGCCGAACGCTTAGGCTTTAAGACTGCGATAATAAGCTCCCGCGAGAGAATTAAAAGCGGCGAGTTTAATATTAAAATAATTAAAGCCTCGCACTTGGCCGAAGCTCTGGCGGGGCTGTTAGTCGCAAGATTTAAAAAATAAATTTATTAATACTCGCTCTCGCAGATAATTAAATACGCCTTGGCCTTTGTCTCGCGGCTCTGAGCAATCGGCGTCATGCTGATATTATACTGCTCGCAGTTCACAAACGCGCTGAACTGCTGCGGCCTTGCTTTATTTGCCGCGTCAAGAATTAAATTTTTTAATAATAAAATATCGCTGTTGCCGCTCGATAAATTAAAATTAAATTTTAAATCCCAAATTTTTTCTTTAAAAACGTCGTTTGCGGCCAAGAAAATTAATTCGCCGTCTCTAATCTCTATCAAGGCCATGGGCTTTACTAACGCTATAGTATAATTCACGCGCGAGATGCTGCGCTGCATGTTCTCCTGATTAGGCAGGTCTATTCCGCCGAGCTCCTCGTAATACTGCGTGTCTCTAAAATCTTCTATCTCTAAATTATTTAAATTAAAAATCTCGTCGAGCGGCATGGGCTTGCTGAACAAATATCCCTGCGCCTTCTCAAAGCCGATATTCTTTAAATATTCAAGCTGCTCCTGCGTCTCGACTCCTTCAGCTAAAGACTGAATGCCCATTTGCTTGGCCATCGAAAGATTAGAGTTAATTATAAATTTCGATTTATCTGACGTTCCAAAATCGCTTAAAAATTTCATGTCGAATTTAATCGTGTCAAAATTATAATCTTTTAACACGTTAAGAGACGAGTAGCCGCTGCCGAAGTCGTCCATCCAGACTTCATAGCCGTTTAATTTAAATTTCTCTATGCCAAGTCTTAAAATATTTAAGTCCTCGCCCCGCAAGTCAACGCTCTCTGTTATCTCTATCTTTAACATATTTTTCGGCATCTCGTTGTCTTTAACAGCCTTCTCTACCTCATTAAAAATATCGCTTAACTCAAAGTCCATTCGGGATAAATTTATTGAGACAGGCACTAAAGGCAGCCCGCGCACGCGCCGAGCTTTATAATCTTTGCAGACTTGATTAATCATAAAAATATCAAGCTTGTGTATATCATGATATTTTTCTAAAGCCGGAATGAAATCGCCGGGCGAGATAAAGCCGAGCTTATTGTCATTCCATCTTGCAAGAGCCTCGAGCTCGCAAATTTTTCCGTTTAATAAG
>JAFSNU010000152.1 GCA_017447325.1 Synergistaceae bacterium
AGCGGCTGAAAATTATTTTTGGCCGCTATTTTTGTAAGTCAGGAGATTTGAAAATGAACGGCTATATTTTATTTATAATTTGCTATGCAATATTTTTATTGATAATCGGAGCGTGGGCCGGACGTAAAGTTAAAAGTGCCGAGGGATTTTTCGTCGCGGGACGCAAATTAAACTCAGGACTTTTATTCACGACTTTAATCGCGGCGAATTTGGGCGCAGGTTCGACGGTCGGCGTCGCAGCTCTCGCATACACGCACGGCGTGTCAGCATGGTGGTGGATCGGCAGCGCGGGCATCGGCTCTATTATATTAGCGTTCTGGGTCGGCCCGAAAATCTGGCGCATAGCACGCGAACAAAATTTCTTAACTTTAAGCGATTATTTGGACTGGAGATACAGCGCGGCCTTTAGGGGATTTTTATCTGTCATGATGTCTATCGGGACGTTAGCTTTATTTTCCGGTCAGCTTTTAGGCGTCGCTTGGATTTTAGAAGTTGTCGCGGGCGTGCCTAAGACTTTTGGAATTATCGCCGGAGCATTAGTCACGACTTTATACTTTGCGGCAGGAGGCTTAATGTCGGCGGCATTCGTAAATATTTTTGAAGTTTTAATTATATTAGCGGGATTTATAGTCGCGCTGCCTTTTATCTGGAATTACACGGGCGGCTGGAGTGAGATAGTTAATAAAGCTTTCGCAAACGGGGCTAATAATAATTATTTTGAATTTGACGGAATGGGGCTAACGGCTATAACGGGCTATTTAGTAATGCTTGTGCCGTCGTTCTTTATCTCGCCGGGCTTAATCGGCAAAGTCTTCGGAGCAAAGGACGAGCGTGCTATAAAAGTCGGAACGTTTTTAAACGGACTTGTGCAGTTAATCTTTGCGGCTGTCCCGGTGTTTATAGGCGTTGCTGCGTTCGCGTTCATGCCTGACTTACCCCGCGCTGATTTAGCGTTGCCGTCCGCAATGAAGAACATGATGCCGTTTGCCGTAGCTGCGTTAGCTTTAGCTGCTATATTTGCTGCTGAAGTCAGCACCGCCGACACTGTGTTATACATGCTGGCCGGCTCTTTAACCAACGATTTATATAAAAGATTTATAAATAAGTCGATAAGCGATAAAAATTTATTGCTTGCCTCGCGCGTGACGAGTTTATTATGCGGAGCTCTTGGCGTGCTTTTAGCTTTAAAGCTCGAGAGCATTATATCAGCCTTAACTATATTTTACTCGTTGATGAGCGTGTCTCTTGCCGCGCCGTTAATCTTTGGATTATTCACAGAACGAGCGTCGAATTATGGCGCGTTATTAGCTGCGGGCTTGGGAATTGCTTTAACTTTATTCTGCACGTTTTATAACGCAACGCCGAGCGTAAATTTAGGCGTTGGAGTTCTCGACACAGCGACGCATTTAGTTGATTTCGGTTTTGCAAAGTTCAACGCGTCAACCTGCGGAATTTTATTTTCGTTTATAATAATGGCGTTGTCGTTAATAATTTTGCCGCGTAAAAAATAATTTTAAAATTTAAATTTTTGGAGGTCGCTATGAGCAAACTAGCTATTAGAAAACTGAATGAAGAAAAGCAACGGAACAGCGAATATTAGGCTGCGTTTAAAAGTCGAGCATGGAACAACGCGGTTTTTCGCGACAGCGGGATCATGTGGGATGGAGATCCGCACCCGTTTTTAGACGTCTGGGATAAGACTATACGCACGTCTGACGTTCGCTTGAAGGCTAAGATAAACCGCAAGAAAAATAAATTGTCAGTTGAAATTTATATAATACATGACGATAATTTATTTGCGAAATTGCAGGAGAAGGAGAACAAGTCTGCAATCGAGAAGGCGACTGACGGCTTAACGCTTGAATGGGTACGCAAAGATAAAAGTAAGCGCAGAACTAATAACTGGATTATCACATTTAAAGACGGCGTTAATATTGATGACGATGCCCAATGGGAAGAACAGCACGATTGGATGATTAATACCATGCTCAAGATGTACGAAGCGTTTAAAATTTATTTATAAATTTTAAATTCAGGAGAGCGCAATTATGGATTTAAATTTAGGCAATCTTGAAGAGATAAGCGATTTAAGAATTGTCTGGCCGAACGAGGCTTCGGACTTTACGCCGTGGCTTGCCAGTGACGATAATATTGAACGGCTCGCTGACGCGGTAGGGCTTGAGATTACGGTCGAGGAGACGGAGTCGCAGGTCGGGAGCTTCAGCGTTGATATATTTGCGTCCGAGACCGGCACGGGCAGGAAAATTATAATTGAAAATCAGCTTGAAGATACGAATCATGATCACTTGGGCAAATTAATTACTTACGCGGCGGGCAAGTCAGCCGAGGTCATTATCTGGCTTGTGAAGCGCGCGCGTGAGGAACACAGGGCGGCCATTGAGTGGCTGAACAATCACACTGATGACAACATAGGCTTCTTCCTGTGCGAGATCAAGTTGTTTAAGATAGGCAGCTCGGAGCCGGCTTTAAAGTTTGAAGTTATCGAGAGACCGAACGGTTGGTCTAAGGCTGTCAAGAAAGACGATACGTTAAGCGAAGCTGCGCAGCAAAGATATGCTCAACGATATAATTACTGGGCAGCGTTTAATGATTACGCGTTTCAAAATTTAGAATTTGCAAAAAATTTTAACCGCAGGAAGCCGTCCCGTGACCACTGGCTGGATTTTAGCATAGGTTCGTCAACATATCATATTTCAGTCTCGCAAATTAGGAAACGCAATAATTTACTCGCAGAAATTTATATAAATGACGACAAAGATTTATTTAATTATTTGCTCCAACAAAAGGACGCTATAGAAACCGAAAGCGGATTAATATTTGACTGGCAGGAGCTGCCGGAGCGCAAGGCAAGCCGCATTATTATATCAAATCCAGTTGACTTTAACGACAAATCTCAATGGCAAGCTCAGTTTGACTGGCTGATTAACACCATGCTCAAGATGAATGCCGCGTTCAAGAAATATCTATAATAATTAATTAAATAAAACTCCTGAGCAAGCTCACACAAGCCCGGGAGTTTTATTTCTAATTTAAATTTTTAATGCAGGCCTATATCACTTCTAAATCTCATGCCGTCGAAGCTTATATTTTTAATCGCATTATAAGCGTCTTGTCTTGCTTGAGCTAAGGCGTCAGCTATACCCTCTTGGCTCAAGCCCTCGCTCTGAGCAGCAGCTGTGACAGCAAGCACACGCCCGCCGGCTGTAACTAATTTATTATTATCTAATTTCGTTCCGGCGTGAAAGATATTTATATTATCTTTAATATTTGCTTTATTAATATTAATCTCGAAGCCTGTCTTGCAAGAATCCGGATACTCGCGCGAGGCAAGCACAACGCAGCATGACGCACAATTCCATTTGAATAAAACTCTAACGCTGCTTAATCTCTCTTCGCTGACGGCAAGCATTATCTCTAATAAATCGCACTCGTCGTTTAACAAAGGCAGCACGGCCTGCGTCTCCGGGTCGCCGAAGCGGCAATTATACTCGATGACTTTCGGGCCGCTTTCAGTGAGCATTAAGCCGAAATACAAGCAGCCTTTAAACTTGCGCCCTTCTTTGTTCATAGCGTTAATAGTAGGCATAAAAATTTCGCGCTCGCATCTTGCAGCCATATTAAAATCATAATGCGGATTAGGCGCGATTACTCCCATGCCTCCGGTGTTCGGCCCGGTGTTATTATCATAAGCGCGTTTGTGATCCATTGACGACACCATCGGAACTAAAGTCTTTCCGTCCGTGAACGCAAGCACGGAGACCTCAGGCCCTGTTAAACATTCTTCTATTAAAACTTTCTCGCCGCTTGAGCCGAATTTCTTATCGCGCATTGAGCTTATCAAAGCCTCTTCCGCCTGAGCTAAATTTTCAGCAACGACAACGCCCTTGCCTTTTGCAAGTCCGTCCGCTTTAATTACTAACGGCCAAGCCTGAGAATTTTTAACATAATCGAGCGCATTATCTAAATCATTAAAGACTTCAAAATTTGCAGTAGGAATATTATATTTGCGCATTAAATTTTTCGCGAAAATTTTGCTGCCCTCGATAATCGCCGCGTCAGCCCTCGAGCCGAAGCATTTTATACCCGCGTCCTCGAGTCTATCGACAGCCCCAAGCACCAACGGATCATCCGGCGCAACAACAGCAAAGTCAATTTGATTATTAATTGCAAATTTCACAAGCCCGTCCAAGTCTTCAGCTTTAATATTTACGCACTCGGCCAGCTCCGCGATGCCTCCGTTGCCCGGCAAGCAATAAATTTTTTCGGCCTTAGGACTTTTAGCTAAATATTTTATAATCGCGTGCTCACGTCCGCCGCCGCCAACTACCATTATTCGCATTGTAATTAATCGCCTCGCTTTATAATTAAATATAAATTTCTTAAATTAAACACCCGCGCACATAAATTTTTAACAAGATAAAAATTATTACTCGCCCCGCGCTCTCTAAAATTTTAAAATTAAAATTATTCAATATCAGGATAGCCGTTCGGATGCGACAAGTGCCAGCGCCAGGCCGTCGCAATTATATCTTCCATGCGCGTGACTTTCGGAGTCCAGCCCAAAATTTTACGAGCCTTCTTGCTGTCGGCAATTAATCTCGCCGGGTCACCAGCACGCCTTGCTCCGATCTCGACCGCAATATCTCGCCCTGTTGCCTTACGCGCCGCGTTGATCATCTCCATTACAGAATAGCCGTCGCCGCTGCCTAAATTAAATATCTCGCTCTCGCCGCCGTCACGCAAATATTTTAATGCTAACAAATGCGCGTTGGCTAAATCTTCGATATAGACATAGTCGCGGATGCAAGTTCCGTCTTTAGTTTTGTAGTCGTCGCCGTAGACAGTGACATGTGCGCGTTTCTTTAACGGCACTTGAAGAATAATCGGAATTAAATGCGTCTCGTTGCGGTGATCCTCGCCCATGCTGCCGTCATGTCTCGCTCCGGCAACGTTAAAATATCTTAACGAGACATATTTAATATCATGAGCCTGCCCGACCCAGTGCATGATGCGCTCCATAATTCTTTTGCTCTCGCCGTAGGGATTGGTCGGATTAGTCGGATCATCTTCGAATATAGGCACGTTCTTTGGTTCGCCGTAAACAGCCGCCGAACTTGAGAAAACTATTTTGTTGACATGACTGCGCGTCATCGCCTCGAGCAGGCTCTGCATTCCGCCGACGTTGTTGTTAAAATATAATAACGGCTTCTCGACGCTCTCGCCGACTAACGAGCAAGCGCAGAAGTGCAGCACCGCGTCGACTTTATGAGTCGTGAAAATTTTATCAAGCAATGCGCCGTCCCTAACATCGCCCTTATAAAACGTCGCTTGCTCCGGAACGGCAGCTTTATGTCCCGTCAATAAATTATCAAGTACTATAACATCCTCGCCCTGCTCTATTAAAGCTTTAACGTTATGCGAGCCGATATACCCCGCGCCTCCGCAGACTAAAACTGACATGAAAATTCCTCCAACTAAAATTTAATTTTAAATTTTAAAATGCTATTATAATTATAAATAAATTTATGCTAAATAATATATAAAAGGAGAAATAATATTTATGTCCTGTCTTGCGACGTTTAAGACAACGAGTATGGCCTTGATGTTTGAGAGAGTTTGCCGCGCAGCCGAGATAAAGGCTCGCATCGCCCCAGTGCCGAGAAAATTATCGTCGAGCTGCGGCCTTGCGTGCGAGTTCCCGTGTGAAGAGCGCGAACGCATCGAGCAGTTAATTTCAAGCAAAAAAATAGAAGTCGGCGGCTGGCATGACGTCACCGAAGACATGTATTAAATTAATTTAATTTTAAATATAGCTTGACAAATTAAAGCTTAAAGTTTAAAATTCTTTATTGTGAATAAGAAATAAACGCGTTGGGGAATGGTGCAACGGCAGCACGCCTGACTCTGGATCAGGTAATCGGGGTTCGAATCCCTGTTCCCCAGCCATTTTTTTATTATTATAACAGGAGGCCGTTTTTAAAGTGAAAAAGGGAACATTTCAGCCGCATGTGAAGCCGCGTAAGCGCAAGATAGGTTTTCTTGCCCGTTCAGCGTCGCCTACAGGACGCAAAGTTCTTCGCAACAGAAGACGCAAGGGGCGCAAATATTTAACGACTGCAGATCGTTAGAAATTAAAATTAAATTTTAAATAAAAGACGCTTGCTTGCCGCGCAAAATTATTTTTGCAGAGCAGGCATATAAATTATGCGAGACGTCTTGAAAGCTTGGGAGTTTGATCTTGTATTCCGCACCGATCCTCGTCTGAAGAAAAATATAAGAGGAGAGTTGGTGCGGTTGTTGTTATTGAAAAATAATTTTAATTTAAAAAATCATGTCGGATATGCGGTCGGCAAGAAGATGGGCAAGGCGCATATTAGAGTGCGCGGCCGCAGAATTTTGCGCGAGGCGTTTAATGAAGTTAAAGATTTATTAAAGCCTGATTTAATTATAATTTTATCGTTGAGCAGCAAGGGCTTAAATGCGAAGTCTCATGAGATTTTACGGGAATTAAAATTTTTGTTAAAGAAAAATAATTTATTAATTAATAATGCTTGCTTGGCTTGCAATAAAATTAATTAGATTTTATCAGGTCTGCATATCGCCGTTTCTTGGCGCGAACTGCAGATTTTACCCGACTTGTTCGCAGTACGCGCTGATAGTTTTTCAAGAGTGGGGATTTTGCAAGGGCGCATGGCTTACTTTAAAGCGTTTATTAAAGTGCGGCCCTTGGCACGACGGTGGCTATGACCCGCCGCCGCTGAAAGAAAAATAATTTAAAGTTTTAAAAGAATTGCAAAGGGTGATTTTATAGTGGGCTACATCTGGGATCAGTTGAAATTATTATTATTAAAGCTTATGGAATGGCTTTATACTTTGACAAGTGTCGTGCTGCCGGATTCTTTGGCGTGGGGACTTGCGATTATTTTAATGACGATTTTAGTTAGAATTTTAATGCATCCGTTGACGCAAAAGCAAATGGTGAGTATGCAGCGAATGCAGAAAATCCAGCCGATGATTAAAGTTTTGCAGGACAAGTACGGCGATGACAAAGAGACTTTGAACCGCGAGATGATGGCTTTATACAAAGAGAACAAAGTCAATCCCGCGTCGGGCTGTCTGCCGTTAATAATTCAGCTGCCGATTTTCATTTTGCTTTATAGCGTTTTATATGGTCTTACGCGCGGCGACTTCAGCCATTTAGAATTTTGGAAAAATATTGACTTTAATAATATAACGTTTTTAGGAATAAATTTAGGCGGCTCTGTCTTGACGACTATTGCTAATGCTATTAAGCTTCAAGATGCGAGCGGCGCATTAATTCCGGCGGATCAGCTTGGAATAGTCATGATTTTATTCTCGGTGTTTGCAAATATCACGACGTCGTTCCCGATGTTATTTGCGAGCTTTGCCGTTGTCTGCTCATGGCTGCCGAATTTGTTATTATTAATTTTAATCGGCTATTTAACTTGGTATCAGTCGCATATAAGTTCAGCCGGCAATTCACAAATGGCAATGATGACTTGGTTCATGCCGTTATTCTTAACGTTTATCTGCTTCAGCATACCCGGCGGAGTTTTATTATACTGGGGCGTGTCGTCTTTAATGGGAATTATTCATCAGGTCAGAGTCATGCGCAAGACTAAAGACGAGATGAGCCAGAAGCCGGTATTATTGAAAGACAAGCCCAAGAAGAGTTAATTTAAAAATTTGCAAATAAAAACGCTCGAGGCTGATTAAATTATTTGGCCTCGAGTATTATTGATTATGAGAACGGGGTGTTGAACGTGAGTTTTGAAAATGAAGAGGGCGCACACAAGGCGCGTGAGAGACGCGAGGAGCGCGAGAGACGCAGAGCCGAGCAGAAATTAGTATTTGAAGTCAGCAATGTAGAAGAAGCTTTAGAGCTTGCGGCCAAAGAGTGGGAGATCGACGCAAAGAGTTTGAAGTCTGAAGTTTTAAGTTCTGAGCGCGGATTTTTAGGCTTGTTCGGAAATAAATTAAAAGTTGAAGTAACGCCGGTGAAGCCATTATTGCATTTAAAGGCGACTAAATTAGCTAATAGCATTTTAAATTTAATGGGCCTTGATGCTGCGGCAAATCTTCGCGAAGACGGGACGATCGAGATCGAGGGCGCGGACGCCGCCGATTATATTATTGGCCATTACGGCGACGCGTTAAAATCTATAGAATATTTATTAAATTTAATTTTGCGCGACCCGAGCTTTGAGCCGAGATTAAGAATTGATTGCTGCGGTTATCGAGAGAGACGCACTCGCAGCCTTGAGAGACTTGCTGAGGCAACGGCACGGCAGGCTTTAGACTATGGCCGGCCTATCAGGCTTGATCCTATGTTGAGCTGGGAACGCTGGGTAATTCATACGGCTTTAAAGAACCGCGACGATGTGCGGACTGAGTCTGTCGGAGAGCCGCCGCTGAGAAAAGTTGTCATAATGCCGCGCTTTGACGCTGACTCTGGAATGAGTAATCCGAATTATAATTCAAATCGCCGGAGTACCGGACGCGGTTATAATTCAAGACGCGGGAGATTCAGCAGCCGGAGCGAGCGGGGCTTTAGAGGTGAGCGCAGAAGTTTTAGAGACAGAGACAGAGCGTCAAGGGATTTTGAGCTTGAGGACGAGGCTGAAAGATTAAGCAGCGAAGTTTTTAGCGAGGGCAGAAATTTTAGAGCATCAAGAGATTTTATAGATAATAATAATAATAATTCAGAGCTTGAGAGCGGCGAGATCTTTAATGATGAAGTTGAAGTTAAAGAAGAGCGCGGCTTGGAGTTAAACGAGCCTGCAAACGAAAATTTTGACGAGCTTGATAATGCGCGTGAGAATTTTGATCGAGTC